>JAFMBH010000066.1 GCA_017858735.1 Bacteroidota bacterium | reverse complement strand
CTTATTTACCGTACCTCTTTATTTATTTACCGTAAGGCAATTTCCCAAAAAACCAAATTCGTCCTTGATATCTTATTCATTACGAGGCTTTTTCAACCGTCCCCCCTACCGTTTTTTCCCCTATCTTTGTCCTTAAATAGAAGCGCGCTCATGCTGAAAAAAATTCCCATAGGTTTACAGGATTTTCGCAAAATCATCGAAAATGGTTTTCTCTATGTGGACAAAACGGCCTATATCTATGAGGTGGTTTCTAAGCCTGGCACTTATTTCCTTTCCCGTCCCCGTCGTTTCGGAAAATCTATCACGGTCTCTTTGTTACATGCGCTCTATAACGGCAGCCGCGATCTTTTTAAGGGGCTTTGGATAGAGGACAAATGGGATTGGAACAAAAAACATCCGGTACTTCATTTCTCGCTGACTTCCATTGGTTTCCAAAGTATTGGCCTTCTGCCTGCCCTTTTACAGGAAATTTCCCTTCAAGCCAGATATCATGGTATAAATCTTAGTACGGAAGGTTTGGCTCCCCGATTTCGCGAGCTTATCGTTGCCTTAGCGACAAATGGACAAAAAACCGTTGTTCTAATCGATGAATACGATGCTCCAATGATTCATTATCTGGGCAACCAAATGGCTCAGGCAATAGAAAACAGGGAAATATTGCGAGAGTTTTATTCCGTCCTAAAAGATGCCGATGCGTTTCTTGAATTGGTCTTCCTAACCGGTGTTAGTAAGTTTTCTAAAACAGGCATTTTCTCAGGACTTAATAATCTGGATGACCTCTCCATGCACCCAGCCTTTGCCACTATGCTCGGTTATACCCAGGAAGAACTGGAAACAAATTTTACCAGGGAAATTGAAAAAGCAGGTACCATTTTGAATATGCCGCGTACCAAACTTCTCGACAAAATGAAGGAATGGTATAATGGTTATCGGTTTGAGGAAAATGCTGAAAAAGTTTATAATCCTGTTTCTGTCAATCATTTTTTCAGTAGAAATAAATTCCAAAACTTTTGGTTTTCCACAGGAACGCCCTCATTTTTAGTAAATTTACTCAAAAAAGAGAGGATATTTGACCTGAATTTGCCAGCAATCAATCCAAATGCCCTGGAGACCTTCGAATTGGAAAATCTTAATCTTGAGGCTATTCTTTTTCAAACAGGTTACCTAACCATAGAAAGTGTAACGGAAATTGGCTTATTTCAGCTAAATTACCCCAATAAGGAGGTACGGGATACAATGATCGAAATATTAACGAAAAGTTCTCTGTCCGTAAATGGGGCGAATTATATTACATAAAATAATCAGAAGTTTTGTGCACCTCCTGAAATGGAACTCGATACCGGCATAATAAAAAGCACTTCTGTCCCTTTCCCCTTTCCTTGCCTGGAATTATCTGTCAGTCCCAGAAAATAGGCATCGCGTCCCAGAGAGGTGTTCAACAGGGCTATCCTTTCTTCGATAAGTTGGATGCCTCTCGATACATGTCCACTCACTTTCTTGCCCGATTCATAGCCCATCCCATTGTCGCTGATCCTTATTTCCAACCCCCGTTCTGTCTTGTCCATCCTAAATTCAATGACCGGCAGTTTTTCATTCCCTTCCCCAAAAGCATGCTCAAATATGTTTTCTATGAAGGGTTGTAAAATCATAGGCGGCAAAAAGGTTTTATGGATATTTACCTCGTCACTAATTTCCCACAACAACTTTATTTCAGGAAACCGTAATTGCTGTATAGCAATATATTGTCTGATATATTCGAGTTCCTCTTCCAGCAATATACTTTCCTTCGAGGCATTTTCAACCGTCTGACGTATTAATTTTGAAAAACTGGTAAGGAAATGTAATCCTTCCTGCACGTTATTTTTCAAGAAATAATATTGAATGGAATTCAGCGCATTAAAAGTAAAATGCGGATTCATCTGCGATCGCAACGCTTCCATTTTTGTTTCTAAAATCTTTTGCTGCAGTTCGTTTTTTTCATGCTCTTCCGCTCTGATTCTTTTAATCCTATTTCTGGCAAATAAAAAGATACCACCCATAAGAAGCAGCAACATTAAAAGTCTGAACCATAAACTTGCCCAAAATGGAGGTAATATTTCAAGATACAATGGAGTGGATGTATAAAATTTCCCCGTTGACAGATTCTTACCCTGCAATGTAATTTGATATTTACCTGGAGCCCAGGTAATGACCTTAATGACCCCCTCCGGTTCAAAATTGGACCAACCATTATCTCTTCCATTTACCAGATACCGATACGATGCCTTTCCACCTTTGTAAATGTCATTAGCATAAAACTTGATTTCCAGTGCGGACAAATCATGAGGAACCTTAATGTAGGAATTTTCCTTCAGGTTCAATAAATCATTCCCCTCCCTGACCGTATTCGATTTTAAATATTCAATACTTTTAATCTGTATCTTTTCCTTTGTAACAATCTTATTATTTAAAATTGAATTTAAATTTAATGAAAACAAATAGCTATCTGATAAAACCCAAAGTAGATTGTTTTCATCGATAAGAGCATCCTTGAACTGCAAAGACGGCAATCCTTCCTCATAATTTAAAAAATAAAGTACCTTATCATTTTTTAAAATATTAATTCCCTTATTTGTTCCAATAATTAAATAATCTCGAAAACACTTGTGGAACAGAGTAGAGGTTCCATTAAAGTCAATATTTGGAATCAATTTTTTCTCTATAACCAGGCTATCATCGCCATATTTACCTACTATCCAGATTCTGCCATCCTTCTCATTAAGAATAATTTTATTATCCTTATTTATATCCATGTCGGAGAAATTTTCTCCTACAAAATGCCGCTGCTTTCTAATCAGTGTATCCCCCTCTTCCTGCCAGTGAAACAAGCCTTCACTGAAGGATGAAAACCAGATATCCTTCCCGTTTTGAATCATTCTCGTTAAGTTTCGAGGGGTATCTGATTTGAAAAAAGAATACAAGGCATGTTGATCAGGCCGGGGAATGTCTGGAAACAGATACATGCTACTGTAGGTAATACTATATATTAATGTATTGTTCGTTGTTTTTAAAACATGACCTCCTTCTTCAAAATCAAAAAAATCAATCTGAAAATCTTTTGACAACCTAAAGATACCCAGGGATGCTGAGACCCACAGCTTACCATCATTACCATTTATAAACTGGTTTACCCGAAAACCCTTTGTTGCCATAAATTCAGCTTTCTTTATATCAAAAAAAACATTTTTATCGGGATCCTCTACCCAGCTATAAGTATTCTCAGGGTGACGTTTAGCAAAATCTAATAATTCCTTTTTTAGTTCCTCTGCCTTGTAATGTTTTATCAGTTTATTGTGCTCATAAACATATATATTATCCTGGGCTCCTATCCACATCCGCCCATATTGATCTTTAAACACAGCGTTATAAATAATAGGTTTTTCACTTGTTGAAGGGGTTGGGAAAATTTCAATTTCCTTATTTAAATTTATTACGACAAGCCCTTTATCGAGGGTGCTTAACCATAATTGCTTTTCTACTTTATCATAAAAAACAGACCAACAAAAAGTTGAAGGCAATTTCCATTCCTGTGTTAAATCTGTCAAATACTTGCCATCATATTTATACAAGCCACCTTTCGCATCAGAAATATTCCAGCTGGCCATAAAAACATCATTTCCTTCGCCCTTTTCCATTTTCCAGATAAAAGGAGCCTCAAAAGAATCTAATTTTTCAAACTTTTTATTAAAAACTTGCAAACCATCCATACTGGTAGCAACGACAACCTGATCTTGATGATGAATGGACGAAAGAAATCTACCTTTGGTAATAAGAGACAATCTATTTTCCAATCGATAGGGCATTTTATTTTTAGTCGTTAAAACGGCCATTTTAAAATCATAATTCGTCACATAAATGGAATCATTCCACTCTGTGATATCCATCACCATGGTTCCATACTTGTTAGGAATCATGCCGCTATTTTGAAAAGAGAAACCATTATAGATACTTAAACCATTTCCCGTCCCAATAAAAACGCGATCCATTTTTTTGGAATAGTACACCCTTCTTATCTTATTCCCGGCGAGCCCATTGGAGGTATTATAATTAGTGAAGGATTTACCATTATATTTCACCACTCCTTTGCCGTAGGTACCCAACCATAAATTACCAAAGCCGTCTTCTACGATACTCCACACTTCATTGGCTACCAATCCAGTAGATTCATCAAATACAAAAAAGTTTTTTCCATCATAGCGAACCAGTCCACTTTGGGTGCCAATCCAGATCAATCCTTTAGAATCTTTAAACACACAACGGACGGTATTGCTGGGTAAACCATTGTCAACATTAAATTCCTTGTAAGGAGGGCGTTGTGACCAAAGAGAAATAGTTAGGAAAAGATTTAGTATAATCAGATATTTGCCCATTTCAATGGCTTATTTTTTTAAGTATTTGCAAAACCTTTTCGTTATTTCTATAGGAGACATCCAACAGAGTGTCATTTGTCAAGGTAATTTTATATCCATTACTTCTTGAATATCTCAAGATATGATTATTATTAACCAAATAAGATTTATGAATTCTACAAAAATTATCGCCCAATAATAATTCTATGGTTTTCAATGTTTTAGACATTGTCATTTCTTTGCCTGTGGTCAGATAAATTTTGGTATAATTCCCCATTCCTTCACAGTAAATAATAAGCTCCTTGTTTTCCAAAGAATACCCATTGGGTGTTGGAATAACCAATTTACCCGTTTGTTTTGTTGTATTTTCAACTTCAGCCGAAAGCATAGCCTTAGCGGTATCAGTAATTTTTGAATTCAGATGACCTTCCAGTCTATTCAACATGTCTGAAAGGTCATTTATGGCAATTGGCTTCAGGATATAGTCGAAGGCACCGCTCCGAATCGCCTTTATAGCGTGTTCTTTATGGGCGGTGGTAAAAACCACTTCAAAAGATCTTGGCTCCTCAAAATGGTTAAAAAGATCGAAACCTGTGACTCCCCGTAGCTGAATGTCCAAGAAAACCAGCTGCGGTTGGTACTTTTGGATAAGAGAAACACCTTGTTTGACATTAGATGCTTCACCCAAAATATTGATTTTATCGCCAAAGAATTGTTCTAACAATGAAATCAAAACCTCCCGCGCTAGCTTTTCATCTTCTATAATAATGGCTGACAACATATATTATATTTATAATTTAAATGATTACTTAGAATAATTTTACTAAATATAGGTGTATAATTTTGTAAATTTATACCAACTCAAAATATATAGCACCTATTTTTATTAAGCGTAGCTATAAAATTATTTACCGTAAATAAAGTGATCATGAAAAAAGTACTTTTTCCCGCTATTGTCTCCACCCTGATATTATTTATCTGGCAATTTATTTCCTGGGCTGCCGTCAACTTCCATGAAAAAGCACAATCGTACACCGATAAGCAAGACGAAATATTAAATGCCATAAAAGCCACTGGATTAAAAGAGGGTGCCTATTTCTTACCGCTGCCAAAACCAGGATCTTCGACAGCAGAGCAGGAGGCACATAATACTGCGATGATTGGAAAACCATGGGTCATGATTCAATATCACGATGCTTTTAAGGTAAACATGGCCATGAATTTCACCCGAGGCTTAAGCATACATTTCATTTCTTCCCTTATTCTGATTTGGATGATAGGCCTGATGGCCAATCAAACTTTTATGAATATTCTAAAAGTTTCATTGGCCATTGGGTTTGTGGGTTTTTTATTTTATCCTTATACCAATGATATTTGGTATGAAACATTTGACACGGTAGCCAGCCTCATGGATGCAGTTGTTGCCTGGGGCCTTGTGGGTATTTTCCTGGGTTGGTATTTTAAAAAAGCCTAATCCATAAATGCCTGGTAAACCAGTTGGCGCAAGCGACCATGATATTCCCAGGAAAAATTAGTTTCCTGGGTCATGAGAATGGCAATCAGCTTTTCCTTAGGATCGATAAAAAAGTGGGTATTGTAAGCGCCCTCCCAATAAAAAAGACCTTCGGAACCGGGAAATCTTGTGGCGGCGACGTCTGTTACCACGGCAAAACCGTAACCAAATCCCTCTCCAGGTCTGATAAACATGTCCGCAGAATGATTGGCTGTCATCAGCTCAATCGTTTTTCTACTTAGTAATTGTTTACCATTATAAGAACCACCATTTAGCAGCATTTGGCAAAAATTACTATAATCTTTTGCCGACGAATACAGTGCGTTGACACCGCTCCAAAGTTTAACCCCTTGTTTAGGCGGCTGATTGGCAGAGAGGGAAATTTTTTCTCCTTTGGTATGAACTTTTACTATTTTATTAAGGTCAGCGTCCGGCACGTTATAAAACGTCTGATTCATATTCAGTGGCTTGAAAACACGGGTTCTAAGAAATTCATCGGTAGAAAGACCCGAAAACTTTTCAATTAACGCAGAAAGAATATCTGGCCCGGCACTGTAACGCCATTGCTTGCCTGGTTGACCATAGAGTGGAAAGGAAGAAATTTTTGATACTCTTCCCTGGATGTCCGGATACAGTTTGAAGAAATAATTTGCCATAAATTCCTTTTCAAACTTGTCAGCACCCAGTCCATGAGTGAGGCCAGAGGTATGGCTAAGTAGTTGGGAAATAGTCATTTCTGATTGTAAGGAATCGGTTTCTCCAGAGATACCATCTTCTCTATTTTTAATTACTCTGACTTTTTTAAATTCAGGAATATATTTAGAAACAGGATCGGACAGTAAAAATTTCCCTTCTTCGTAAAGCATCATAAAAGCGACCGTAATGATTGGCTTAGTCATGGATTGGATATAAAATAAATCATCCTTTTCCATAGGTAATTTAGCAACGGCATCTTTAAAACCTAACGCCTTATGCTGAACCAGCTGACCGTCTTTAATAATCAGGGTAACAGCCCCCGGGATATTGCCTTTTGCTACTTCAGACAGTACAAAATCATCTAATCTGGTTAAACGTTCTGTTGATATGCCTGCTATCTGGCTAAAAACAGGTGAGAGGAACGCTAAGGCTACCACTCCCAGGAGAATAAATTTTTTCATAAATATCCTATTTCTCATCATTTGATTATAAAGAATTATTGATTTTCCGACGTTTTTTCTGCCTTTAGTTTTGTTTTCTCAAAATATGCCATCAATTGCTCGTAAGACAAACCATAAATCTCTTTCGAGATTTTTTCTTTAATGGCTCGAAACGTTTTAACAGTATCAAAATCTTTTTTTTCTGTTTTAGTCTTCATGTTCTAACCATTTTTAGCTACTAAAATACTCCTCAATAAAGGACTCTGAACCATATTGTTTCTTCAATATCTTTCATTTCAGCGAGCAGATTGTCAGGATATTCTGTATCGACATCGGTGACGACGTAGCCTAAAGAATTGGTTGTCTTTAGCGATTGAGCTAAGATATTAATATGATGTGAGGCAAAAATCTGATTGATTCTTGCGAGCACATTGGGTACATTTTTGTGAATATGCAAAAGTCTGTGAGCATTTTTTACAGCGGGCACAAACAGATTTGGAAAATTGAGCGAACCCATGGTATTGCCAGAATTGAGGTATTCTGTAATTTTCTCTGGAATAAATCGGGCTCTATCCATTTCTGCTTCCAGGGTGTTGGCAGAAATACCCTCAGAAAACAGGACCCTATCCATGGCTTTGATTTTATCTAACCAGGTTAATGCATCTGGAGAAAGTTTATCGGGATTCAGGTCGAGGGCACAACTAAAAGCAGGATTTTCCATCAGGTGGTGATAAAGCGCTTCCAGTTTAACTGCTTCGATATTTCCACAATACAGCACTGCGGCCGATGGTTTCAATGCGTTGAAAAAGGATTCCCCGAAAAAATGTTTATTTTCAGGCAGCTCACTCACATGAATAGAGACAAAATCGACCTGCATTAGCAGACTATCCAACTGGCTGCATTTTTTGCTATTTCCCAGGGGGGATTTGTCGGCAATATCAAAAAAGAGGACCTCCATGCCCAGGTTTTCGGCTAAAACACCCAGTTGCGAACCTATTTTACCATAACCCACGATACCCAATTTTTTTCCTCTAATCTCATGTCCTAGTTTTCCTGCAGCACCCCTGCTTAAGGCCAGCATATTTCCCAGGGTAAACTCACCCACCGAGCGCACATGACTGAAAGGAGCGTTAAATACGGCCACTCCATGACTGGAGCAAGCGTCCATATCAATTTTTGAGGCATCGGAACTAAAAACGCCGAGACTAATCAGCCGTTTTGTATTTTTCAAGAGATCCTTTGTTATTTTTTGACTGGAGGTAAGACCAAGGATATTCACCGTTTTTAATTTTCCTGCCAATTCCTGATCGTCCAAAGGTCTGTCAATAATTTCCACCTGATAAGCCTCCTTTTCAAAAGCGAGCGCAGCTTCCTTGTTAACGCCCTCCAATAAAAGAACCTTAATTCTTGTTTTTGGGTAAGAAAGGCTTCTGGCCAGATTCAACTCGTACAAGATTTCATCGACGGTAGAGGCAAAATGATCTGCCTCTTTCTTCACCTTTTCGCGCTCGACATTTTCCGTAAAGAGATAAAACTTATTAGCATAACCGGCCTTCCATATTTCGAGGTCATTAGCACCGTCCCCGATGACATAAACGTCACCGTTCAGGTGTAAATCTTTAATGACCAGTGATTTTCCCCCATTTCGCGAGAGCGGATTTTCTGTATCGAACCCAATAATATTTCCCTCCTCGTCATAAACGAAGGTATTGGCATATACGTTGTCGGGTAAAAGGCCGTAGGCTTCAATTACGGGGACAATAAACTCTTTAAAACCATTTGACACCACATAAACAGTATCTTTAAGGGCTGAGAGATGTTTTTGGTTCCGTTCAAAAGAAGGAGAGATTTGAGCTTTCAATCTTTCCGCCAGATGATGGATATCATCTTTATTGGCCTTCAGGAGATCGAGCCTGAGGGTCAGGGATTCTCGGAAGTCGAGTTCGCCATTCATACCCCGGTTAGTAATTTCGTGAATAGCCTGAACGACGGCATCCTTTTTCGAGGAATGCGCGAGGACAATTTCAGCCAGGACATCTAAGGCTTCCACTCGGGTAAAAGTACTATCAAAATCGATAATAAAGTAAGGATTCTTCTGCATGCTACAAAAATACAATCTTTTTTGAGGTGTAAAAGAAAAAAGGCATTGCAGCTCATTTTTGAACTACAATGCCTTTCAAATCATTTTACCAAAAAGCGGTTAATTAATAACCAGGATTTTGCGGCTTAAGATTTGGGTTATTCTGCATTTCCGGAATTGGAAGAGGCAGAAGAAGGTGTTTTTGCTGTAACTTTTGGTTAGAGCTCAAGTTAGTATGACCTACGAACTCATCGAAACCTTTGGTATTTTCATTGAACGCTTTACGCAAGCGAACCATATCAAACCAGGTAATTTGCTCATAGCAAAGCTCGTACCAACGCTCTTTCCAAACCAATTCTCTGAAAGAATTAGCACTTAGAGAAGCTAAGGCAGGGGTCGTTAATTGGGCACGGTCACGAATACGTTTTACCGCATCATACGCTGCTTGAGTTGGACCGCCTACTTCGTTTTGAGCTTCTGCATAAGTAAGAAGTACTTCTGCATAACGGATTTGAGGAACATTTAAATTATTATTTCTTGTTCCAGGCATTCCAGCCGAACCGTTAGCTGTCTGGTTAAAATGTTTAAACACATAAGGGGCACCCAACTCAAAAGGAGCACCACTTCCGTTAGTGAAATAGCTGGTATAAAAATAACCATCCTGATTTTTCGCTCTTAAATCGCCTGTTTCGTAAGAATTATAAAAAGCAGAAGTAGGAACCGAGCTACCAGTACCACCAGGTCCGCTGAATGTTACAGGCTTAAAGTTTGGGAAAAAGTTACCCATCGGATTTTGTGCTACACTGGCATTATATTGGAGCATAAATAAATGTTCCAATTTGTTCTTAGTATTTTCTCTGTGTACATCATAGTAATTTGTAAACAGATTAATCACATTTGGATTACTATTCGCATAAGTAATTACCTCAAACGCTTTGTCAGCGGCTAATTTATAGTGAGAAGCCCCTTTTTTCAAAGGAAATCCAGCCATAGTAAGATAAACTTTAGCTAATTGCGCTTTGATTGCCGCTGAGTTAACTCTTCCGGAAGCGTCCATCCAGGGCAATCCAGCGGCTTCAGCAGACACTAAATCATCTACAATTAATTTATACACACTTTCCACAGAAGCACGGGAAGGACTGAAATCTTCAGAAGAGGCCGTTTGAGGCTTAGTAATCAAAGGAACATCACCCCATAATTGTACTGCAGTAAAGTAAGCAGAAGCACGAAGGAATTGCGCCTCACCTAAAATACGTTTTTTCTGAGCGGCATCCATTGGCGTAATAGCAGGTACTTTATCAATTACCTGGTTAGCCTGTGCGATAACTCTGTATAAACCAATGTAGTAGTTACGGATGTGTATAGTATTTCCGTCGTGAACTAAACCATAAAGGTTATTCAAATCTGAATTTTGAGCCGTTTCTGTGGTAGAAGTACCTGTCATCGCCTCTAATAACTGCCAGTTTGTAGAGAAGATACCTGCACCGTTACCCATAAATCGAAGATCTGCATAAACAGAAGCAATAGCCGCTTCGGCGTGATCTGGAATAGTATAAAAACTTTCCGGTGTAAGATTTGAAGGAGCTACCTCGGTTAAAAACTCGGTACAACCCATTTGCCCAACGACAAACAAAAGTAACCAAAACCGTTTAGCTGCACTTGATATATTTTTTATTTTCATGACTTTCAAAAATTTTAAGATATCCAAATTAGAATGCAACTTGAGCACCAATTAACAATACGGTTGGTTTCGGATAATTGTGCCAAATCATACCTTGAGAGAAAGCACTGTTACCACCTCCCTGGTTTGTAGGCGTAACTTCCGGATCACCAATAATTTTATCGGTAACGATAAGGAAGAAGTTTTGAGCTGAAGCATATACACGCAGCTTGCTTAAACGCAATTTGCTTAAGGTTTCTGCCGGGAAGCTATAACCCAGTAATAAATTTCTTCCCCTAAGGAAAGAGCCGTCCTTAATCCAATGGCTATCTACGTTAGTAACATATCCAGCTCTGGTATCGCGAACTTCTGCAATCATCGTATTTTGATTGGTTGGCGTCCATGCATTTAACACTGAACTGTAGCTATTTGCCAAAGCCTGACGGTCTTCACTTGGGTGAAAGTTCATCATCATGACATCATTACCATAACTATATTGTAAATCAAGAGTAAGGTCGATATTTCCAAAACGAAAGGTATTAGAAAGCGTTCCCCAAAAGTCAGGGCTACCATTACCAATAATACTGCGATCTGCATCGGTAATTGCGAAATCACCGTTAACATCCTTATACTTAATATCACCTGGCAAGATAGTCAAACCATTGCGGTAAGAGGTAAATTTAGCAGCTTGAGCTCTTTCCGCTTCGCTCCAGATACCTAAACGAGTTAGTCCCCAGAAAGAACCAACAGGTTCGCCAATACGAATAATATTCGTTGGATTAGTAAAGTTAGGTCCACCTACGTTGAATATATCAGATGGCGTGGCCAAAGACAACACTTTATTTCTATTGGCAGAAATATTGAAGAAGGAGGTCCATTTGAACTTTTCCCTGTCGGCAATTGTAGCATTCAATGAGAATTCTAATCCTTGATTTTCCATAGAACCTACGTTACGACGAATGGTTGTATAACCACTGGTAGAAGGTACGGGAGCGTCAAGAAGCATATCGGTAGTTAAACGATAGTAGTAATCAAGTTCAATGTTTAAGCGATTATTGAACAAACCAAGTTCAACACCTAAATCTGTTTGAGCTGTTTTCTCCCACTGTAAGTTTGGATTAGCCAAACGGGAAATACCTGTACCTGAAACACGTGTTTCACCAATAACGGTGGCATAGTTTGAAGATAACAAAGAAAGAGAAGAGTAGGCAGGAATTTCAGAGTTACCCGTCAAACCGTAGCTTGTTCTTACTTTCAAATTAGAGATAACAGAATTTCCCTTTAAGAAATCTTCTTCCGAAACTCTCCAAGCTAAGGCACCTGAAGGGAAGAAGGCAAACTTTTCATTTTCACCAAATTTTGACGATCCATCACTTCTACCTGTAACGGTAACTAAATATTTGTTCTTTAAGCTATAGTTGATCCTACCGAAATAAGAATTGAACGAAAACTGAGCCGCATCAGAGCCCGCACCGTTAATAATAGCGGCAGAACCCAGGTTATTGAATCCGAAATAATCTGTGGCAAAAGTTCTTACGTTAGCAGAAATACCAAAGATATCAGTCTGTTGCCAGGAAACTCCTAACAATGCATTGATATTGTGAATCTTGTTAATTGACTTATTGTAAGTAAGGTAATTTTCCAATGACCAGAAAGTTTCCTTTCTATTAGAAGCTGAAGCTTCTCCTCTGTTTGCAATGGCCAATGTTCTCGTTTGAGAAGCATTGTTTTCCTGTGTTTGAATATTAACACCCGATACAGATCTGAATTCAAGGCCTTCTGCTAATTTGATATTGGCATAGAAACTACCTAAAGTAGTTTGGGTGTTAAGTATAAACTGACGACCCATTAATCGGTGAACAGAACTGAAAGTACCTTCAGCAAAAGGGAAATCTCTGTTATTAGCATAAGTACCGTCCTCATAAGTTACAGGAAGGAAAGGGAAATCTTCAACTATCTGACGGGATACCGCGTTATTCACGTCGGAAAGACTTTCAGACTGATTGTTATAAGATAAAGTTCCACCTACTTTCAACCAGGGTTTAATCTGATCATCGATAGTAAAACGACCAGAGTAACGCTTCAAATAAGTCGTCTTGACTAAACCCTGATCATCGCGGTAACCCATTCCGAAAGAATATTGGGTACGTTCATTACCGCCATTGAAACCTAACTGATGGTTTTGAGATAATTTTGCTTGTGTTGATTCCTTAAACCAATCGGTGTCGAACTTAGGACTACCATCAGCATTCCAAACACGAGGATCGATACGACGAAGTTTTGGATTCAAATAAGCCCATCTACCTGCTTTCCAACCATTAGGATCATATTTCTCCATATTTCTCCAGGCCAAATCTTCCACAGCAATATACTCAGCTGAATTCAATACTTCAGGCTTGTTAGGTCCTGTAGTGTTGACACTCATGTCCACATTGTAAGTAACCGTTCCGTCACCCGCCTTACCCTTTCTTGTGGTAATGAGGATTACACCATTGGCACCTCTTGCACCATAGATAGCAGTAGAAGAAGCATCTTTCAATACTTCCACAGAAACGATATCATTTGGATTGATATAGTCAATCGCGTTTGAAAACTGGCTTTGCGTGTTTTGAGGCAACATAACTCCGTCCACCACATAAAGAGGGTTGTTAGAAGAGTTGATAGAACTAAAACCACGAACACGTACAGTGGTACGACCACCTGGACGACCAGAGTTGTTGTTCACCTGTACACCCGCCATTCTACCGGCAAGTGCCTGGTTTAAAGATGGGCTGGGACGCTCAAGAAGGTCATTTTCTTTAACGGAACTTACCGAACCAGTTAAATCCGATTTTCTCTGCGTACCGTAACCGATAACGACTACTTCAGAGAGTACTTTTGAATCGGGAGATAAGGTCACGTTAATAACCGTTTGGTTATTAACGACCACATCTTTCGATTCGTAACCAAGGTAGGTAAACGTCAAAACGCTGCTTGCGCCCGCTACTTCAATGCTGTACATACCGTCCAGATCAGTGGTAGTACCTTTTGACGTTTATTTAACAATAATGTTAACACCGATAAGGGCTTCTCCCCTCTCGTCTGTAACCTTTCCCTTTACGGTTTGACCCGTTGCTGTCGTCATCCAACCCAGGGACAACAAACAGGCAACTAGTATTGCCGCCATTTTGGGGTGACTTTTTGCTTGCATAAATACAATTGTTTTTAGGTATTTATAAAATATTTTATATAGCAAGATAATGGATTTTAATTGTTAATTGTGAATTATCCTTATTATTATTTCATTAAAAATACGTAAACAAAATAAGTGCTTGAAAATAGCAATACTTTCAAGCACTTAAAAAAATTATATCTTGTTTTTTAGCCCGGGTATTTCCATGGAGATCTATACTCTCTTTTTAACAACCCATTAGCCTCTTTATCGTTAACGATGAGATCTTTTTCATGATTCCATTCGATGGATCGACCGAGTTTTGCTGAAAGATTTCCCAACAGAGCCATATTTGTGGCATGCCTTCCGTGAGAAATATCGGCATGGGGATTTTTTCCTGTGGGAATGCATTCCAGGAAATCCTTCCAGACCAGATTGATATTTTGCTGATCGGGATCGTTCAATTGTGCTGCTTCTCTGAGTATTTCCTTTTTAGGATCATTGGGATAAAAAGTCCAGCCTTTTATCCAACCCAGATGCAGGACACCTTCTGATCCATAAAAATATACCCCTACGTTTTCCCCTTGTCTTTCCGGGTGATTACTTAACAGCGTATGTTCCCAGGACAGGATAAAGGATTCGAATTCATAGACAACCGTTTGTTCTTCAGGGGCATTAGCTAAGGAAAGTCTGATGTCAGATTTTTCAGCGGAATAAATCCTTTTTGGCATAATCTCATCCGTCCACCAAAGAATCTGATCAAACCAATGCGGGCCCCAATCGCCTAAATTACCATTGGCAAACTGCATATATTGCCTGAATCCTCTGGGATGAATCCCGGGATTATAGTTAACCATGGGCGCCGGACCGCACCAGAAATTCCAGTCCAACCCCTTTGGTGGCGCCATTTCCTCCTCCTTTTTTCCCAGACCCTGATTATAATGAACAAAAGCTTTTACCTTATAAATTTTACCTGCTTTTCCTGACTTTAAAAATTCCTGTGCGCTTACATTATGTGGGGAATAGCGCCTGTGAAAATCGACGATACAGACCCTTTGATTATCCCTGGCTGCTTTTTCAATGGCAGTGCCCTCTTTTACGGTATGTGAAATAGGCTTTTCAAGAAAAACGTGCGCCCCATTTTTCATTGCCTCGATCGCTATTAAAGCGTGCCAGTGATCGGGGGTTGCGTTTATAACAATATCTGGTTTCTCTTTTTGAATACATTCCCTAAAGTCGTTATAGGTTTTAGGCCGGTCATTTGTCAGTTTATCAACCTCTGCTTTACATTTAGTCAATTGATTATCGTCCACATCACAGAGAGCGGCCACTTCAATTTGACCAGTCCTGATACCCTCTCTGAGAATATTCAATCCCCACCAACCACTACCAATGAGTACGGTTTTATACTTAGACGGTTTAAAGGGAATGAGATAAGGCTGTGCGAAAACAGCGGCACTGGCCAAGCTGGCTTGTTGTAAAAATACGCGTCTTTTCATACGGGTAGGAGGTTTTTAGATAAACGGACATACAATACGAAGGTTAATCTAATCATTTTGAAATACATTTCAAAATATCAGGCTTAAAAAGTCCATTTTAAATAGGGATGATCAAAAAACACAAACTTATGTTCCGATTATGTGTAAAAAAACACATAATTGGAACTATTTATTGGAAATGCGTTAAAAAGCGGTAACTTTATCCTATAATTAAATCTTGAACTATGTTCTTTGAAAGAAAACTGTATCCTGAACTATTACAATGGAAAATCGGGAAATACAGAAAACCCCTTATTCTTCAGGGAGCCAGACAAACGGGTAAAACCTCATTGATTAAACATTTTGGAGCCACACAATTTCTTGAAACAGCCTACTTCAATTTTGAAGAAAGACCAGAACTGGGACAAATTTTCAAGGACACCAAACAAGTAGATCGAATACTGCATAATTTATCCATCATTTATGGAAAAAAAATAGATAGCAGCACGATGTTAATCGTGTTCGATGAGATACAAGCCTGTGAGGAAGCCTTGAATGCCTTAAAGTATTTTAGTGAAAATGCCCCTGAGTTTGCCATTATTGCAGCTGGGTCATTGTTAGGTATTAGTCTGGGTTCCCACAAATCTTTTCCCGTTGGCAAAGTTGAATTTTTACAATTAAACCCTTTGACTTTTTTTGAATATTTGAAGTCTAAAAATCTGTCTTTATGGAATTATGCTCAAACGACAACAGAAAGTTTTGACGCATTATTACCCGGTTTTTTTGTTGAATTTATTGATCACTTTAAAACTTATATGATTTGTGGGGGAATGCCTGAGCCAGCGTTGCGCATGGTAGAGACCATGGATATGTACGAAGTGGAGAAAAGTATGAACCAGATACTGAGTGCTTATGCTTTAGATTTTTCAAAACATGCAGAAAAGACGGAGGCGCTCCGTATCAGATATGTTTGGGAAGCTATTCCAGCTCAACTGGCAAAGGAAAATAAAAAATTCATTTATCAAACCATCAGGCAAGGTGCCAGGGCCAGGGAATTTGAAATGGCCATTGAGTGGTTGGAACAAGCCGGATTGATACACCGGATTCTCCTTTGCAAGAAACCTTCTTTTCCTCTATCGTTTTACAGCGACCTTTCCGCATTTAAAATTTATATGCTTGATGTTGGTTTGTTGCGCATTCAAACAAGGCTTGATCCAATTATTTTTAAAGAAGGACATCGACTTTTTACTGAATTTAAAGGCGCCTTATCTGAAAATTATATTTTACAAAGTTTGACGGCTCAATTTGACGGATTGATAAGTTATTGGGCGTCTAATGGAAAAGCGGAGGTAGATTTTTTACTACAGTATAAAGATATGATTATTCCGATTGAGGTAAAATCGAGCGACAATGTCACAAGTAAGAGTCTTTCTGTCTATGCTAAAGAGTACTCGCCTCGCCTAAGGATTCGATTTTCGCTTAAAAATCTGGAATTTAGTACGGACGGGTTATTGAACATTCCCATTTTCCTGGCTGACCACACGCGGACATTCATTGATGCCATAATAAAAAAAGAGTTTAGGTAACCTATTTTATTTTTTTCTTAAATTATGCTCTAAAAATAGTGCTTAATAGATTCAACAAATAAATTTTTATTTCTTCGTATGATTTAACTTGCCCTCCAGGAATTTGATGAATCAAACTATTTTCCCATCCTGCTTTAACGCGTTTATCATTTCTTTCATTGATCATTTGATTAATCCCATTAAATTCCAAATTTTTGAACTTCATTTTAATGTAAAATGCGTCTGTAATTTCTTTCCAATTTAAATCCATTTGATTATTTGACAAATACCAAATATCATAAAAATCTCTAGGAGCCGTATAAGACCTTTGGATAAGTGCTCTTAGTTTTTCAGCTAATACTTCCCTCAATGAATAGCAAGGAATCACAACCATTGATTTTGATAATTCGTCAGGATAAGGATGAAAAATCACTCTACTTTCTGAGGGAAAGACCATTAATTCATAAAGAATAATTTCAATTTTAACGCTTGTACCCCAACGACTAGCATCAGGAGGAACTTTATTGAAAGGATGATCAGCACCCCAAAACTTTATAACTGCTTTATAACCTGTTAATTGACCATTAAAACGAAGTTCTGAAATTTCCTGAATGTGCAGGGGAATATCTGTTCGTTTTATAACGAGATCCGTTATTTGGGACAATAATTTTTTATTCAATACAAATGAAGGATTTATAGAGGTAAAATCAAGGTCTTCAGAAAAACGGTATTCGGGGAAATAGCATTTTCTCAAGCAGGTTCCGCCTTTGAATATAAGACTATCCTCACATAAAGGAATAGAATAAATAGCATCAATAAAATGCCCGAGCACCCAATCCTTATCAATGGTTGATTTTGGAACATTTTGTTCTTCTGCTCTTATTTCTATCTCTTTTTTTCTTATCATTAATATTGTTTGTTACAAATTGAGCAAATTTCATTTTCCGAAATATTTAATCTTAACTTCCATTTATTATTAAATATGCCCTCCTCTTTTCCGAAAGGATCCATCAAAATGTATCTTGGGTTTACTTGATCTTCTGCAAATTTCAAAAATTTAGAAAGTCCTTTCTTTTCAAGGAACTCAGATAAAAAAGCAATACGTTTGATAACGGACAAATTACTAACTGTTAAACATGCTTCAATTAATTTTTGTGGATTAAGAACCGCCTCATTAAAAGCTCGAATCAACTCTGGATACCCACCTGAATACTGTGGTAAATCAAAACAATCAACAAATGTTTTCTCTACATTTGTGATAGTAAAAATGTGATTTCCAACCCCCTCCTTTTGAATTCCACCTCGCTTTTTTGGAATAATTTTTACAAATTGGTAAGGAACACCAAATACAATCATGTCACCTTTTACCTTAGTCGTTTGAATAAAAACAATATTTGGAAATTGTTCAGTAAACCCATGAAAGTTTAATGCAGACCAATAAGCCAGCACCCCATCGGCGACTAAATGACAACCAATCACCTTCTCATCTCTAAAATTTGTTCTGCAATATTTCCCTCGTTCAATTCTTGAAAGGAATTTCTTTTCAACGAGATTTTCCATAATTTCGTTGAGATTTGAAAACTCATATTCAATGAATGATTCTATATCTTTAAGGTTAAAGATATCCATTTCGAATTCATCGATAAGTTTGAGGAATTGTTGCTGATCCTCAAGGATATGCTTCGATATATAACGCCTTGCCATCATTACATTTAGTTAAAGAATATGTGGTAAAAAATAGGACATATCTTGAATCGAAATGTAAAGATAAAATAAAAAAACATCCTTCATTAATTAAAGTCTATACCTGAAATTTAATCGTCTCGCGAAGTAAGCATTATAAAAACGACAAAGGTATCAAACCTAAGGAGGGAAGGTAATTATGCCTAAATCAATTTCAGATTGAATGTTGGCATTCCAGCTATTGATGTTCTAATAAAAAAAGGCCTCTGATTTTAACCAGAGACCTTTTAAATTGGCGGTCCGGACGGGACTCGAACCCGCGACCCCATGCGTGACAGGCATGTATTCTA
>JAFMBH010000065.1 GCA_017858735.1 Bacteroidota bacterium | reverse complement strand
GTAAATCGCGGGCAATTTCAGCATCCTCCAGCAGATATTTAAACACAACATCATAAATAGGATTGGCGATAATCATGGGAATCTATTTAATTCAAGGCAAGATAGGCTATTTAAACATCATACGGGAAGACAAAAAACCAATATTTCCGATGTATTATAGAATATGGGAATAGTCCTAAAATATATTGGGGGAAATTGTGCCGCCAGGGGCATGATAGTCAATAGACATGTGACCCCAAAGGGTCAGGAATGAAAAGTGTAAACTTTTTTTAGGACAGGTCAGTGTAAACCTATTTTAGAACAAGTCAATAGACATGTGACCCCAAGGGGTCAGGAATTAAAAGTGTAAGCTTTTTTTAGGACAGGTCACTTTTTTTTATACCTGTAATCTACTATCACTTCACCTGCATATAATTGATCGTTTTTGATACTAAATTTAAGATTTGCCGGAACAAGAACCAACATGGTTGATGACTGTCTGGAAATAGGAAATGAAACGATTTTCGAGGCATTTTTCTTGACAATTGTCTGGGTAATTAAGTCGTAAAGATGGTATTTACCAGCTCCAAGATTAATATTCACTTGCTGATTTGTTTCATAAGGATTAAAGTATAAGTAGGTATCGTAGCTTTTTTGACTGGAAAAAAAGTCAGCATTGGTGCAGTTTATTTGTAGAATTTCCGGCACATTAGTGGAACTTATTATTCCTCCAAAGAAGCCCACATGACCACTGCCATAGACAGAAAACATGGTTTGTGGAGGCATATCAGGAAACCATAACGGTCCGTCTCCCTGAGCAAATGGGGTAATACCTTTAAATTCCGGATAGATGGATTCCTTTATAACTCCTTCATAAGCAATGACATTTTTGGTAATTCCTTTGAATTGTGGAATGGCTTGAAGTGAATCTGGCATTTCATAAGGGTAACAAAATCTTGCTGCATTAGAGGCATTGAGTGCCCATTTACCAACCGCGTTGCTATAGCGCTGATCATAACGAACCATAGCGGACAGAGGCAAAATCAGGTCAAATGTATTCATAAGAAAGCCATAACCGCCGTTATGCACCGTACTTCCCGCCAAACCACTCACATCAAATCCTCCCCATTGATCCGCCAATACTCCCCAACCTTCGCGACCAACTGCCGAACCATCAAATGTCCAGTCCAAAAATCTATTAAGATCATAATTAGCGCCATGTTCTGCGTTTAAGCGCGAAGCAATCTGAGCCGCAACCGGCATCATAGCCTCATAAAAACGATTTTCTTTTTGATTGTATAATACGTTTATAGCATTTTGGGCAGCTTTGAGATATTTGGGATCTTTAAATTTTACCCAAGCAGAATATAAAATAAATGCATAGCCACCGGCAACATCTTCCTGGGTTGGAATATGATTCTTGTATCCCTTCATTTCTTTAAAATCGAAATAGGAGTAGCTGTAACTATTGCCCATCAGGGAGTCAGACTTATAGAATTTTTCAGCGATTTGGAATAAAATTTCATCAAATTCCGGTTCATCCCGATATTTGTCAGCAACACTGTAGAATAAGACATTATTATGGACCTCGTACCAAAAATCATTTCCATAGCCACCACCAATGTGAGCTCCTTTATTGGTGAAATTCTGTATAATATTCCAACCATTATCCTTATTGAAATAATTACGCAGCATGCGTACATAATTAATTCCCTCCTGTTTACTTTTATCTATACCCACCATTGTTGCACCTAAAACAGCACCTAAGGCGCCCAGGGCCTCATGATTTTCTCCATTATTTACTGCCGATCCCATCCTTATATCACCCAGGGCCGTATAAATCCCAAAAGTTGTGTCGGGAAAATTCCTTTTCTGACCATCCAGCCAGATCAACGGAAGAAACGGCCCTTTCTGATTAAAATCAAAAACATACGCATCAAAATCAAGGGCTGTTTTTTTCCAGTCACGAAATTTATAAGGCTTCGGATGGAAGGGCATTTTATCCACTCTCGGGATGTTTCGCTGCGTTACCGGAATTCCTGAGGGCATAAATAAGGAAGCCGAACAGGAAGGCACAAGCAATATAAGAAACAAGTAAAAAACAAATCGTGACATATCAAAAATTTAATGATTAAGCGTTACTTCTGGCTGAAACAGTTGCCAATTCTGCAATTTTAAGGCTATCCAGACCTGATTCAAGACCAGCCATTAATGAATAGGATGGATTTGACACTTTCTGAAGTACATCTAATAAAGATAACTTTACACAGTTTGCATAGACTTCTTGTTTTGTAGCACCTATGCTAAATCTTCCCGTAATCATTTCATTCACTTCATAAGATATACCTCCTGACTTAACAATATGTTTATCTTTTGCATTTTCCTGTCCATTAATTCCCCAGCCTTTAGGTCTTGATTCGTCTGTTAGGTTATCAATAGATTCCGTGTTAAACCATTCAAAAAGTGGATTTGAAAGCAGTCTTTCTTTTGATTTTCCATTTACAAGTATCTTGATGTCGGCAGTAAGCGGGATCCAACCATGAAGTTGAATATCTGCAATATCAAAAGAAAGCTTCATATCCGTAGTTTCAAAAAAACCTGGACGGGCAAAAGAATGGTAATGGGTGGCAATTAATCCGTTTTCATAGAGGACATTTGCCATTATTTGATCTTCCTGAAATGCATTTCTATTATGCTTTAATCCATTAACCACTTTGTATTTGGAAGGACTTATAAAATGAACCAAATCTATAAAATGAACTGCATGCTCGATAAGTATTCCACCAGACCTATCCTGTTGCCAGAACCAATGTTCGGGTAACAACTGTTCATCCTGAGCATAATTTTCCACGGCTACCCTTCTCAATTTTCCAAATACCCCATCCTGCGTTAAAGCCTGAATCGTTTGTATCAATGGATTAAATCTCATGATAAAATCAATGGCAGCGACAACCCCTGTCTGGTCTCTGGTATGTATTATTTCTTCCGCATCTTTTGAACTAATGGCTAATGGTTTTTCTATTAAGACATGTTTTCCAGCTAACATGCAAGCCTTTGAAATTTCCTTATGTGTGTGGGGTTCAGTAACTATGGCTACAAGATCAATACTTTCTAAACGTATCAATTCCTTCCAATCTGAAAAATATTGTATATTCTCCATTCCCTTTACTGCCGCTGGATTTATATCAGCGATAGCTGTAACCTGAATATTATCCAATTGATTCCAGGCGTTGAAAAGAAACTTTCCAAATCCACCATAGCCAATAATTCCTATATTGAATACTTTCATTCTTTTACCATTTAGACGTCAGATATCATACTTTTCAAGCCAATTCTTTTTCTTTCAATATCGATTTGGCCATAAACCAACCTAAGGCATGCAAAACGGCAATTACTAAAAGAGCATATCTTAAGGCAGCATATTCACTCACGTATCTAGCCAAAACGATGAATAATCCGCATCCAAAAAGCCTTCCGAGATACAAACCCAATTCATGATTAAAAATATAAGAAAATTCATTCCTTTTCTCTTTCTCTGCCACATAGTCTATCACTTTTAATTGAATAGGGAAATAGGCAATATCCAGCAAGGGGCGAGCAAAAAGCAGGCACATCATAAACAATATCACGCCAAGAGCGGAGTAAAGAGCGGCATTTAAAAGGGCGCCAACCATAAAAAGCAAGCAACCAATGCCATATATCAATAAACGATGTTTTGGCCCCGTAACTCTGCCAAGGACATACAATAATATGGCAGAAACTGCGGCCGCAATGCCCTGAATAAGTCCCAGTGAGCCCTCTTTGCCAACCAGGCTTAAAATCAGCATAGTTGGTGCCGTTACAATATATCCTTGCGCAAGGCCTTTGAGTGAAGCCAGGCCCAACATTTTATTCCAAATCCTATCGAATTTAATGAAAAGAAACGGGGCACGCTTAGGATTCACAAATTCTCCGCGATGAACCAAAATCGAAGCAAACATTGACATCACAAAAACAATGGCAGTTAGGATGTAATAAGCTGTATTGACCTGACCGCCAAACCAACCATTCTTATCCGTTGCCCCAATAAATGCTCCAGCGGCTAAAGGAACTAAAATACCTGTAATGGTATAAAAAAAAGTCTCAATCCCATAGTAATAATTCCTGGTACCATCATTGGTGGTATTGAGTGCCAGAAAATCTCTGTTAGCCCAGAAAAATCCATATGATAAACCCATAATGAGACCTGCCAGAAATACACCCATGGTATCCAATTGTTGAAGGAGCATCATGGCAAACATGGATATTCCACTCAACAACATCCCGAAGGAATAAAGCCATGCGATTTTTATTCTATTTAGCAAAAAGCCGTTTATCATAAATGTCAGAGGTATTCCTGTATATACAGCCAATTGAAAAATGACGACAAGACTAATGTCGGAGGAGTTACGCATTATATAGGCTCCGATAAACAACTCTATAATAGGACCGACAAGACCATAAATGAGGTTGGTTAACAATAATACTCTCATTCCTTTGGAATGCGAACTAAAAAAGTCGAATTCTTTTACTATTTTACTCAACATCATGCTAGGTTTAACAAAGTAGATAAAATATGTGAAATAGAAAAAGTAGCCCCACAGATTACTTCATCGGAAGCACCATAATACATGTGAACAGTATCACCATCCACAATGTGTCCATTGGTAAAAACAACATTTCCAAAAAAACCATTAAGCTCATAATCTGCCTCTGGATGTAAGATAGGTTCAACGGACCTTGCAAGCACTAAAGAAGGGTCATTTAAATCAAATAATACGGCGCCAAGACAATATCTATTATTAAAATCTGCCCCGTGATAAATCTCTAACCATCCTTCTTTGGTTTTTATGGGTGCAGCTCCGGCGCCAATCCTGGCACAGTCCCACATACCTGGGCGAGTCTGCATCACACACTTGTGTTGTCCCCAGTGAATCAAATCCAGGGAAGAGGCTTGCCAGATAAAATTTCCCCCAAGTTCAATGCCAGATGGTCTGTGAAGGCAATAATACTTTCCACCAATTTTTTCTTCGAAGATGGCACAGTCCTTATTGTGTGGTGGAATGATCATGCCTGACCGTTCAAAATTTATCCAATCTTCCGTAGTTATTAAACCGATACCTACCCCGAAGGCTGAAACCTGAGTAAAAGTAAGTACATATTTACCTTCAATAAAGCTTACCCTACAATCTTCTATCCCGTAGGTTTCAAGTTCTCCTTTTCCAAAAATTTCTGTTTTGAAATTTTGAGGCTCATGAAAATTTATGCCGTCATCACTGCAAACCAACCTTAAATGGGACATGGTGGACAGATACATTTTATCTTTATATTTCACCATCCGAGCATCAGAAAGATCCAAATCAGGGTCAGAAAGAGAAAAAGTAAGTATCTCAATATTATCCTCTTTATTAAGGATAGGAAGAGATACAAAACCTTCTTCCTGTTTAGGTCGTTCTGCCACGCGTAAAAGCAACCATGTTTTATTCTGGAAAGAAAATACCCCTGGATTAAGGACACATTCAACGATCATCCCTTCAATACTTGGCCTGACATCACTTGTTAAAATAAAAGGATTTTCAGCAAATCTTTTTACCATGCTTCCTTCTGGCATATTATTAACCATGTTATTTTTTTGGTTGTTCAAAATGAATTAGCGCCCATTTTAAATTTAGGAGAATGAAAATTAATTTCACTCTCCTAAAAAATTAAAATGCTCAAATCATGTAAAATATCATTTTACATCAACGAAGAAATTACAACTTAATGAACTTAACAGAACCGATGTTACGACCATCTACAATAAAGTTGACATAATACATTCCAGCAGGATATCTGTCTGTATTTACATTAAGTTGATTGGAACTTAATTCAAGATTTGAAAGATTATACCCTTCATATTGTCTTCCAACATTATCCATTATCCTAATTTTGACATTTGAATTTACAGGAAAACCATGCTCAATAGTCAAAATATTTGAAACCGGATTAGGTGACAATTTCACATCTCCATACGATGCAATAGCAAAATCTGTTAATCCAGTTGTTCCAGCCGTAAATAATTTTAAAATCTCAGCGCTTGTAAGTGCTTTATTATAAATTTTAACATTATCAAGCGCTCCTGGAAAATACTGACCTCCATCTACATTATTGCTTCCAAAACAAAGGGCTCTGTTCGTGCTGTTAAGTTTAGTTGCAACGGGTTTGGTTGCCACTTGCTGTCCGTTTACATAGATGATGTTTCTTGTTCCATCATGCACCATAGTAACATGCCACCAATTACCTTTAACCATTTCATTTCCATCACCACTATCCATATCAGAAATAAAAGAAGGAAACTGAGTATTTTTACCATTCGTAGTAAACACAATCTTTAGGTGCTGAGGCAATGATATTTTCCACCGCTCACTCCAATGACCGAAGTTTATCACATAAGCTTCTCCATCTTTTATATTGACATTATCGACTCTTATCCAGAAACTTACAGTAGTAAAGTCAGAAATAAGCTGCACTGAATTTTTTACCAGGACAGAATCCTTATCACCGTCGAACTTTATATTTTGTTTACCTCCTCCTGCAGGGTGAGATGCCAGTTCAAAGATAGGATTACCCCCAATGACACCGTGATTATTATATGGCGTAGCATCATTCGCATTTCCATCAAAAGGATAATGGGCTACCAGACCAGCTTCACCCGTATCTAATGGCTTTGACGTTTTAAGTGTAATCTCTGCAATGTCAGATTTATTTCCTGACAAGTCAAATGCATAGACTTCAAAAGTATATGAAGTTTCGGTTTTCAGACCACCAATAAATTTAGATGTAGCAATATCTGAAAGAGAATCTGAAAATAAACCATCCACTAATATGACGTAACCTGCTAGTTTTCTGTCATCAACAGATGGGTCCCATGTCAATAATACAGAATTTGAGCCGACATTTCCTTTAAGGTTACCTGGCTTTGTAGGTGGTGTTGTATCCGGTGAAGGATCTTGACCTGACGTCGCCTTTATAGTAGATATAAGAGATTCATTACCCGCAGCATCAATGGCAGATACGCCCAAAACGTAACTTGTCAAAGCTTTTAATCCAGTTAAAGACGTGCTTAATCCTGGTACTGTTTTGGTCAATTTACCGTCCAAATAAACATTATAACCTGTAACTGCCACATTATCAGTACTCAATGCCCATGCTAAGTTAATGGTTGTAAAACTAACCGCAGCAGATAAATCTAAAGGTGCAGATGGTCGGATGGTATCTGTAGCCGCTGGTGCAGTAGATTGGGTTTTGTACAGATCAGCTACTTCTGTCGCAGTCAATGCTTTGTTATATATCTGAACCTCATCTAAATCACCATCAAAATAATTTCCTTTGTCTATTGGGTCATACCCAATGCCTAAATTATATTTGGTTTTCTTTAAGGCACCCGCAAAAGCTTTTTCATTAACTTTGACTCCATTCATATAAATCTTATCCGCCACACCGTCATGCGTCATAACAACATGTTTCCATTCACCGACTTTCAATTCATTGCCATTCCCTGAATCGACATCATTACAACAGGATGTTGCATTGGTAGTAAATACTGGTTTTCCGTGAGAAGGAAGGGATACTTTCCATCTTTCCTGCCATCCGCCATGCGAGAGAATATATACCTCTCCGGAAGCAGGAAGCTTATTAACCTTTGCCCAAAAACTTACCGATGTAAAATCTGAAGCAAGTTGTACTGAGTTAGCTGCTTCTTGAAAGGCAGTTTTCCCATCAAAATTTCTTGCCTTATTAACTTTCCCAAAACGGTCTTTTGTCCTTTGGGAGCTACCGTAAGAATGATTTTGATAGTTTGTAAGGTCATTATCATTTGTATCAAAGGTATAATTTGCAACCAATGAAGATGAAGATGAGACAACTGCTGTTTTCTGAACGTCGAACAATGCTTTTATTTCAACCGCTGTTAAGGCTTTATTAAAAATCATCACGTCATCCATGCTACCATCAAAAAAACTACCGTTATCAATAGGATCATAACCTATTCCCAAAGGAAATTTTGTTTTCTTTAAAGCTCCGGTAGTTGCTTTTTGATTGGCCAGCGTACCATTGATAAATATCTGGTCCTGAGCACCGTCATGCACCATTGCCACATGGGTCCATTGACCTGGTTTTAGCTCATTACCATTTCCAGAATCCATATCGCTACAGCAGGCAGTAGCATTCGTAGTAAATACAGGTTTACCATGTGAAGGCAGCGATATTTTCCAACGTTCCTGCCAGCCACCATTAGACATTAAATAGGCTTCGCCAGAAGCTGGAAGCGTTTTCGGATTTACCCAAAAACTAATGGTTGTAAAGTCAGACTGTAAAGCAGCCGAGTTTTCAGCTTTGGCTGCACCATAAATGGCATTATTAGCCCATCCGTGACGGTTAGTTGCTGAAATAGCTTTACTATCGAAATTGGCATCATTTTTAAATTGTGTTGAATCTGTGCCGTTGCCATTCAAAGCGTAATTAGCAACCAAAGCATTTTCAACACCAGGAAATTTAGCCTGAGTGGTATACATAGCCGTAACTTCCTGATCAGTAAAGGCATAATTGTAAATTTCTATATCATCAAGCTGGCCATCAAAATAACTTCCTTTATCTATTGGATCATAGCCAATCCCTAAAGGATGAATCGTTGATTTCAATGCACCGGCGTAAGCTTTTTGATTGACCTTTACCCCGTTCATATACATTCTGTCCACCGTGCCGTCATGAATCATAACGACATGTTTCCACACCCCTGGTTTTAATTCATTACCAGTTCCTGAATCCATATCATTACAACAAGATGCGGCATGGGTAGTGAAAACAGGTTTTCCATGAGCTGGTAAAGAAATTTTCCATCTTTCCTGCCATCCACCATTAGATAAGAGATATACCTCTCCTTGAGCTGGTAAACTACCAACATTCACCCAAAAGCTAATGGTTGTAAAATCAGAATTTAATTGTGCAGAATTTGAAGCGGTAACTTTAGCATTTTTACCATCAAATGATAGTGAGCTATTGCCATAACCAAAGCGATCTGTTCTGTACGTTGCACCGGAAACCACCGCAGTATTGTTGAAAGTTGAACCATCTTTGCCAAATTCATCAAAGCGATATGAAGCCACCTTACTATTTGGGGTAATAACCGGAGCAGTTGACTGTGCTGTATAAAGCGCAGTAATCTGAGTGGCAGTCAATGCTTCGTCATAAATCATCACCTCATCAAGTTGTCCGTCAAAGTAATTTCCCTGGTCAATAGGATCATATCCAATACCCAACGGACTGGATGTTTTACCCAAAGCACCTGCATAAGCTTTTTCATTCACCTTTACACCGTTCATATACATTTTATCTGCAACACCATCATGTGTCACAACAACATGTTTCCATTCATTGATTTTGAGCTGATTTCCGTCACCGGAATCCATATCGTTACAACAAGTTGTAGTACGCACCGTGAATACGGGTTTTCCGTGAGAAGGCAAGGAAATTTTCCATCTTTCCTGCCAACCACCATGAGATAAGAGATATACTTCACCCTGAGCAGGCAATGTTCTCACTTTAACCCAAAAACTGATGGTAGTGGAAGCAGATTGAAGTTGGTTACCATTCTTAGCCGTGACAGCACCTTGCTTCCCGTCAAAAGAAATGGCACTATTTGCCCAACCAAATCTATCTGCTGATAAATTAGCTCCATTCGCGGAAGCTTCATTTTTAAAAACGGAACCATCTCTGGTATTACCCGAAAAAGTATATGATGCCACAGGAGTTTGCGAATGCCCCTCTGTTATCATGGCAAAAAGCAGTAAAAATAAAGGTAAAAAACGCTTCATATTTTTGCAATTAAATTGGTGAATGAATTATGGTTTGATAAATTGAATACTTTGAATGATTTCTCCTACATCACTTAAAGCTTGAAGGAAATAACTTCCAGCGGGTAAAGCCCCAACCTTTATTTCCATGTCCGATATCCCATTTACACGTTTACTTATTAGCTTTTGACCCTTAATGTCAAAAATGGAGATATCTAAAATCTTTGCCTCATTTTCAGTTAAACTAATAAAAAGGGTCTGATCTACCGGATTTGGATAAATTTGGAGCTTTCCTTCAGTACTAATGTTTTTAATTTTAGACACTATTTCAGGGACATACAACTTGGTTACTTCATTGGGATGCAGGGCATAGTCGAATATTTTGATCTCATCCATTATGCCTTTATAATTGTAAGCGGCATTATTAGGTAACATCTGTCCCATCAATAATGGTAAAGTGGACGTTCTGATACTTCCTGTCTGTGGTTTGAATGTATTCAATTTTCCATTGACAAAAAGCAGCATAGTCTCGCCATCATACGATGCAACGATATGATAAATACTATCTGAGGTCAAAACAAAATCACTGTCCAGATCCACTATTTTCGATGTTGTGTTTATGGTCCAGCGAATATTTTTTGTTGGCGTCACTGAAAGTTTCCATCTGTTTTGCCAACTTCCGTGAGAAAGTAAAAATATCTCCTTATCAGCCGAGAGAATAGGTTTACACCACATGGAAATAGTGATACTATTTTCAACATTTAGTTTCGGCTTAAAGGGAACTTCAATATGCTGGGCACCACCGTTAAAATAATAAGATTCAAGAGGTTTGCCCTTAAAATCAGCCGTCAGAATGGCCCCTTTAGGAACGCCGTTCAATTCATTTCCACTTTTATCATTGGCATTACCAGCAAAAGGATACCAGGCAATTAATGACCCTGATCCTTTAAAATCTTTTACTAAAATGTTGATTACCCCTTTAGTAAGCTCCCCTTTTCCATCTTCCACCGTCACATAAATAGGATAAATTCCTTCTTTATCAGGGGCAGTCCATTGTATTGATTTTCCTGAAGCCGTGATTTTACCGCTAGCAGCACTCCAGATATAGGTTAATGAGTCCCCATTTTCATCTTTCGCAAAGCAATCGATGGCAATCGTTTCATTTTTTTCGGCATATAATTTTGCTGTGAATAAATTTTCAATGACAGGCGCCTTATTAATCTCGTTAACTACCCCTAAAACAATACTTAAACTGTCCTCATTTCCATCTTCATCCCTTACCACAACCTTTATCGCCGATTTTCCGATGGTCTGAGGAGCTTTCCACAATACTTCCTTATTTGTACCTGTAATACTTCCCAGATCCGTTGACCATTTGTAAGTTAACGCGGGAGAATCAGCATCTTCAGCGGTACAAAAAACAGCACAACTTTTTCCTTTTTCTATCTGTTGGATTTGAGACTCGAGCGCTTTAATTCTCGGTGAAGATTTAAAAGTGACTTTGCTTTGACTGTAATCAACGATCCTATTGGCAATAAGCATCTTGTTTTTGTCATAAGTTACCATTCCGCCAGTAGGCGTGACAACAACTATCACCGCTTCCCTGCCAGGAATGATGATACTTACCATACCCGTTTTGTTTTCAGCGATGAATTTTTCTGACAGGGTTTCGTATAAATCATGCTGCCCATTTCCCACGTCTAACAGAACCGCTTTTGGAGAATCAAAAGGATTATAATAACAATAGGTTGGGAATGAAGCATCGGCATAAAAATCAGTAGCATTTAGATTTAATTGAAGGATTTTATCCACATTGGTTGTGCTGATAATTGAACCTAAATAGCCTACTGAAGAACTTCCATAAATAGCCAGATTGGTAGCGGCCCAACCACCTCCCAAAGCATCTCCAGTGGCATAAGGGGTAATATTTTGAAATTTTTGCTTCATAGCTTCATGGGCAATCAGGCTATTTGAATCATTGAATTGAGACCATCCTATTCCATCCTGTTGATTGGAAGGTAAAAAACCAGGATAAAACAATCTGGAAGCATTACTCAGATTGAGCATCCATTTGCCAATCGCTTTAGCAAATCTTTTGTCATATCTTAACATAGGAACCAACGCTGCTGCCTGCTGCACCCCATTCATCAAAAAAGCATAATCATTTCCTCCATCATTTGCTTCACCGACCAGACCCGACACATCATAATTCCCCCATTTACCAATAATAGTTCCCCAACCACGCAATGATCCTCTGTTAAAACACCAATTGACCATTTTTTCAACATTATATTTGGCGCCAATTTCTGCATTCATTTTAGCGGCAACATAAGCGCCATAAGGGAGCTGAAGTTCATAGGAAGGATTAGAAGTTAGACCATTCATATATTCCATGGACCATTCTGCCCCTTTCAGATATTCTCTATTTTTTGTTTTTTTAAATGCGTGATAAAGTAACCAACTAAATGTACCCGCCGATTCAGGTTCCTTCACTCCATTGACATTGCCCTCCATTGTTTTGAAATTCCATGCTCTGAAATTCATGGATGCTGCTGCCCAGGGGGTTCCCTTTCCACCCATTTTTCGTGTTGCTTCCAAAAATTTATCAGCTACAGACTTAAATTGAAAGGTAGCTTCACTGTTAAAATCAGGAAATTTGTCATATAACTGATAAAAATAGACGTTGGGCATCACGTCGTACCACCAGTCACCCCCACTTCCGGCAGATGCATTATTCAGATAAATATTTTCCCCGTTGGCTTTATTGAAAAAATCCTGGGACATCACGAGTCTGTCCAATCCATACATATTTCTGATATTCTGACCAACCAGCGCAGCACCTACCAATGAAGGCAGAATATTGATCCCTTCTGCATTTTGTTTTGAAAAGGTTCCAACATAAGTATGCAATTTTATTTGCTTTTGTAAAGGATAATTAATACCATTGGAAGTGTATGAAACTAAAGGAAGAAATGTTCCGCTTTTATTACTATCGTATATGAAAGAATCGTATTTGATGGCAACCTGTTTCCAGTCCCTCATAACATAGGGCTCCGGTTGTTGAGGCATGGATTCAATACGAGAAATATTAATCTGGCCTTGTTGCCCGGCTAGAAAAGTGGTGAAAATCAATAATAAAAACAGCAATTTATATTCAAGGAATTTCTTCATTAGTAATTAGGGTTTTGTAACAATGAAGGATTCAGGTCTATTTCCGTTTGAGGGATGGGAAACACCTCGTGTTTACCTTTTTGGAAACCTGGTAATGATTCTGCGGCTGTGCCCCATCTTACGAGATCAAAAAACCGATGCAGTTCGAAGCCAAGTTCTGTTTGTCGTTCACGCCTAACTGCCTGCCTCAAAGTAACTTGATTTGTTGAAGTAATGGCAGGCAAGGAACCCGGAACAGCTGTTTGCGCTCTTGCCCTTGCTCTAACCGTTTCAAGTGGGGCTAGTGCTTCCTGCATTCTACCTAGTTCAATCAATGCCTCGGCTTCCCATAGCAGCACTTCCGCATATCTTATGGCAGGATAATTAATATCACCATCCGCTTTTTGAGTCAATTCTGAATTTGGCTGCAAGAACTTTCTGGGGCTATAGGTAGTGGATGAAAATGAATTTTTGTAAATCAACCCAAAGTATGGGTCATTATTCATTGCCACGGTGAATTTAAGCCTGGGATCATTAGGCTCGAAAACACTTACGTAGAGCGGAGTAACTTCGGCAAAGCCATAACCTAAGAATTTTATGGAAGCCCACCATTGATTAATAAAATTACCCACGCCCAATTCCAGATTGGTATGCTGTATCTCCCAAACAGATTCTGTATTGTTTTGAGAAAATTTCATGAAATTTTCTCTATAATCCTTTACTAATTTGTAGGTATTTAAGGCTTTTATTCTTGAAGTATATTCAAGCACCTTGATATAATCATTTACATATAAACTGACTTTTGCAGCCAGGGCCAACGCAGCTCCTTTTGTAGCCCGACCTGTATTTGAAATATTATGGGAGACAGGAAGCAGATTAGACGCTTTGTCACAATCGCTTAATATTTGCTTATATATATCCGCTTTGGAACTTTTCTTTATTTTCAATTGATCTGGGGGCGTCACTTTAAGATACAAGGGAACATCCCCGAAAACCTGGGTGAGTAAAAAGTAATAATATGACCTTAAAAAAAGTGCCTCACCGATAATCTGATTTTTTGATCCCTCCGGCATATTCACTTTTACAATATTGTCAAGTACCAGATTGCATTGGGTTATGCCTTTAAATTGCAATTTCCAGTAGCTATTCAGCTCCTCAGTCCGCGGGGTATAAGAAAAAGTTTCCATCTCCACAATACCTGGCCTCGAACCATCACCTCCAGGAATAGCAGCATCACCCGTTACCTCAGCAAATGCCCATAAAAAGTTGTTATTAGCGTTATTGAAAAGCAAAGGATTATAAGCGGCATTGATGGACTGAACCGCATCATTTTCTGTTTGGAAAAATGATCCTGCGTCTAATATGGCTATGGGCTCTTTATCCAAAATAGCCTCGCATGCCGACACTTGAAATAAAACTAAAAAAATCGCAAACCTCATTTCACTTTTCATAAAAACTATGTTATACATTGTCAATCAATATTATCTAAAAGTCAACCTTAATCCCTGCAACAAAAGTGCGGGGAGAAGGAACGGTGCCCCAGTCGATACCAACGGCTAAATCTGATGATAAGCCAAGCCCACGGGTATCATTAGCATTCGCCTGAATTTCAGGATCCAGGCCCGGATATTTTGTAAAAGTGAGTGCGTTTTGTACCGTTAAATAAACCCTGAATGCCATGACCTGATCCAGGCGGAGTAATTTTTTGAGATCATATCCCAATGAAATATTCCTGATTCTCATGTAGGAACCATCATAAAGAAATCGTGTGGATGGTCTTCTATTACCGTTTCTGTCATCAATACTTACTTTAGGAATAAGGGTATTTGTATTTTCGGGTGTCCACCGATTTAGGATATCGGCATAAGAATTAAACCCTCTCGATTGTGTTTCGTAAGCAAAATTTCCATAAAGAAAATAGATATCGTTACCCTGAACACCTTGAATCAAAAGGGAAAAATCCAGTTCTTTCCAGTTGAAACCGAATTGCATACCGTAGGTAAAATCAGGGAATGGATTTCCGGCATGAAAACGATCTTTATCGTCAATGACATTGTCACTATTTATATCCCTGAATTTGATATCACCTGGTCTTGTATCTTTTGACTGAAATGGACTGGCAGCAATTTGTTCCTGCGTCTGAAAGATCCCCTCCATATCCCACAGGAAAAATGAGCCTATTGGCCTACCCTGCTCCGTTTTTGTCAATGGACCATCGGAAAGGCCGAATCCCCCGAGAATAGGTTCGCTACCGGCAATGGATAAAACATTATTTTTAACGATGGAAAAATTAGGCGTGAAGTTATAGGAGAAATTTTTAGATCTGGACCTGTAAGCTAGTGCAACCTCCATACCTCTATTTTCTATGGACGCTGCATTTACGAAAGGCGGTCTTTGCGAACCGCCAGATTGTGGTATTGGAACTCTGACAAGCACATCATTTGATATTTTCTTGAAAAAATCAACAACAACAGTCAGTTTATCCTCCCAAAAGCCGAGATCAAATCCCAGGTTTGCTTGCGTACTTGACTCCCATTTAATACCACTATTTCCCGTCTCCAGAATAGAAGCACCAGTTACTATCTTATCCCCAAAAGTATAAACGCGTTCTCCCGTATTTACAAGGGAACTATATGGATAAACACCTATCTCCTGATTACCAAGCTTTCCCCAGCTAGCTCGAATTTTCAATTCCGAAATGAAATCATTCCCCTTTAAAAATGATTCATTAGAGACGATCCATCCTGCCGAAACGGATGGAAAAATACCCCATCTATTGTCTTTTCCAAATCTGGAAGAACCATCTTTTCTGACGGCTACACTTAAGAGATATTTATTATTATAGTTATAGGAAGCCAGTCCAAAGTAGGAAACTAAACTCCATTCAGTTGCAATACCTGAAACGCCAACATTTTTTATGTCATCAGCCACAGAGGCATTAAGGTAACGGAATAAAGGATCTGTTCTCCTAAAATTATTGGCAGATGCCCCAAGATAATCGGTTCGATTTTGAATAACCTCAGTACCTAACAAGGAAGAAATTTTGTGTTTACCGAACTTTTTATCGTATGTAGCCGTCGAATTCCAAATCAAATTTTGATTAAAAACCCTGCCCTCATTTAAGGAAGTAGGATTATAAATAGCATCAGAAAGATATTCCTTAAATAACTTATCTTTTTCAAAACTAAAATCACCCCCTAAAGTAGTCCTTACTTTCAATCCCTTTACCAGATTTAATTCGGCATATACATTTCCAAAAATCCGACTTCTGTTAATTTGCCAATCTGTATGATCTATCAGCACCAATGGATTTGCATTACCGTCTCCATAAAGTACGGGGTCGCCTAACTCCGAGGTAACATTTATGTCTGAGCCATCTTTATTCTTACCTGAAAAGACTGGCGAAGCAATCAAAGCAAATCTTATGGCACTCAGTTCATTTCCCGGACCAAAACCATCCCCCGAAGCGCCTATCACTTTTCTGGAAGTATGCGCAAATGAAAGATTATTTCCCAATTTAAGCCACTTATTCCCTGTTTCCCCGTTGATTCTAACCTGGTATTTTTTAAAATTCTGCCCCCTAAAAATACCATCCTGGTCCTGGTAATCTGCAGAAACATACACATTACTATTATCTGTTCCTGACATTGCTGATATAGAAAACTGACGAATGGGTGCATTGGAAAAAACACGATCCAGCCAATTCACATCTGGTAAGGTATCTGCAATGGCCGGATTATAGGTTGAAACCTGATTTGCAGGATTTCTAAGTTTATTGGCATTGGTGATTGCCTCATTTCTGATTAAAAGATAGTCCCGGGCGTTTAATAACTCTGGCAGCCTGATAGGCGTTTGAACACCAGTAGAAGAATTAAATGAAAAGGAAGTTTTTCCCGCTTTGCCCCGCTTAGTGGTGATGAGAATAACTCCGTTTGACGCTCTTGAGCCATATATCGCCGCTGATGCACCATCTTTCAGGACTTCAATGAATTCAATATCATTTACAGAAAACATATTAATATTACCTGAAGTAGGCACCCCATCGACAATAAATAAGGGGTTATTGTTGCCTAAAGTACCGGCGCCTCTTATACGCACTGCCATATCGTCACCAGGAGATCCTGTAACCTGAGTCACAGAAATACCAGGTGCTTGCCCTTGCAATGCCTGCTCAATACCGGAAACCACCAGTTTTTCAACATCTTTTGTTTTTATGGATGAAATAGCTGAAGACACATCTGTCCGGGTTTCTTTGCGATAACCGGTAATGATTATGTCATCCATTAACCTGGATTCTTCCTCCATCGTAACATCAATAAATGATTGTGAACCAACCGTTATTTCAAGCACTTTATAGCCAAGATAATTGAATACTAAAATGGAATTAGTTGATTTGACTTTCAACGAATAACGACCCTCAACATCCGTAACCGTCCCATTATCAGTATTTTTTTCTATTACCTCCACGCCAATCATAGGTTTCCCATCTATTTCTTTGGCCATTCCTTTTACGGTTATTGACTGGGCCGTTATCATGAATGACAACATAATGAATAATGAAGTAAATGAATATTTAATAGTATTACTTTTAGCTTCTGATGTAAAATCATTAAAGAACCTCATGACATGTGCATTTAATATTTATTCTGCTAAAGCAAAATTATTTTATTTATTACCTATAAAATGATGCTTTAATGACATTATTCAATACTTTTATGAAATACATCGAATTAAAACAAAACTTATAGGAACTTTACAAAATGCTTATCTCTATTAAATATTAGATTATGCAAAAAACGCTTGAGATATGAATGTTTTTCATGAAAACACCCCACTGAAAGACAATGATGTTTGTGTTGTTTTAGATTCATCAAATAATGGATTTGATTATCCAATTCATAACCATCCAGAAGTAGAAATAAACCTTGTTTTGGGCATGTCAGGTAAGAGAGTGGTTGGAGATTCCACTGAAAGCTATTATGAAAATGACCTGGTAATTATTGGTCCTTATGTTTACCACAAATGGTTCGGAGATGATAATCTTTTGAACAAGAATGAACCTTACCGAGTCATAACGATTCAATTTGATCCAAAACTTTTTTCAACTTCATTATTGTTGAAAGACAGTTTTTTCAGTATTCGCAATTTATTGAAAGAGTCTTCAAGAGGCATTCATTTTACTGGAAAAACTTTTGAAAAAGCCAGTAAAATTATGATTGAGATGACAGAAAATAAAGGTTTTGATAACACTATATCCTTCTTAAAATTACTCCATTTACTTTCAAAAGGGTTAGACAGAAGATTTCTTTCTTTTCTTGACTTTGAAATATCAGGTTCGCGAATGAATAATCATCGGATTCAGATTGCGTATGCTTATATCATGCAGCATTATACCGATTCAGTTTTCAAAATGAAGGATGTGGCCTCAAAATTGCAAATGAGTGAAACGGCTTTCAGTCATTTTTTCCAGAAGCAATCTTTCAGATGTTTTAGTGATTTTCTCATTGACCTCAGGCTGGCTAAAGCTTGTAAACTAATCCTTGAATCGGACCTGACCATTAGTGAAATAGGATATAAATCTGGTTTTAATAACCTGTCAAATTTCAATCGTTTATTTAAAAAATATAGAGGCTTTTCACCTAAAGAATTCCGAAAAAAACACTTCCAAAATCTGGATTTTACCTGGGATAAGCAGGTGACTCCCTGGCAATTTGTGCCAACCAATGAAAATGAAAATGAAATTTTGAAGCCAGTAGAATATTCCACAAAAATCCTTCATTTATGAGATAGAAGAAGATGTTAGATAATCGGTATAGCATAGAGCTTATCTGGATAGTTTCGGGATTATATGAGGTTCAGTTGCCTTTTTAACGAGTCTATTTCCATTTGCAAGACTATATTTTTTTGAATTTCAACTTCTGAACGTTGTTTTTCTGATTCAGCTCGTTTTTTCTGCGCTTCGGTTCGTTTAATCTCTGCCTCAACTCGCTTTTTCTCTGCCTCAACTCGTTTTTTCTCCGTCTCGGTTCGTCTTTTCTGTAATTCGGTGCGCTTATTTGCGTTTTCCACTTGCTTTTTCGTC
>JAFMBH010000165.1 GCA_017858735.1 Bacteroidota bacterium | reverse complement strand
GGTGGAAACACCGCAAATAGTTTTAAAGTCGATTTAACAAAAGAGCTTCAAGCCATTGGTTCTTTTATTTTTAACGATAAAATTATTGTAGTTCGTCTCGCCGCTGGAAGCGTTCCATCTTCTTTTGTTGCCTTACAAAGAGCATGTACACATCAGGGAACCGACGTCAATTGGAACGCATCTAAAAATGAATTCGTTTGTCCGAATCATGGCGCTCGTTTCAATACATCCGGACAAAATATTGGAGGTCAATCTACCAGCGCTTTACCTGTGTACGCCATCAGTATTTCAGGAACCACGCTATCTGTTGGATAATTACTCCTCTTTGTTTTTTTCCAGAAATTTTAAGAATGGCTTTGAACCGAGAACGTTTACTTCCCCTCTGAGGCCTTTCACAAATCGAGCTGGGGGTGCAAAGCTTTGAACTTTAACCTTAAAATGAAATCTTCCTGTACCATACATTTCTGTCACGAATGGTTTGCATAAAGGAAATTCATCTTTAAGGATTAAATAAGCTCTCATTGACATGTCCAGCTCGATGGTTTTATCGAGACTAGTCCCTTGAAATCCAAAGATATCAGGTTTATTATACTTGTGTTGTTCTTCAAATTTGAAGGTTGCTTTAGTAATTTGTACCTCTGAAATACGCTCAACTTTAAAATATTTATTTTCACCCGATAAAACTTCGTAGGCAACAATAGCCTCATAATTAGGGGTAAATGCTATGGGTTCTACCAATCTATCTGATACTATCTGACTATTGGCAGAATAATAATTTTTTAGAATTACTTGGTTTTTCTGAGTTATTGCCTCGTAAAGGGTAAAAATAATTTGAGAAAGATGCGCTTTAAAAATATTTTCCGCGCCCACATTTGCTACCGTCAGACCTTGAATTTTCTGTAGAACACTTTGTGATAAATTATGCTGATTTCCTACACTTTGAACCAGTTTAACCAGATAATCTATCTCTTGGTCTGAAAGATTCAACGACTTTTTATCCACATCAGCTGGTAAAAAGTACCTGTTTTCATCGTCTTTTAATACTACAATTCCTAGCTCTGCTAAAAGATCCAGGTATCTATACACCGAGCGTTCAGAAATATCCAATAAACTCACCAAGGTTTTCATACCTTTCGATGGTCTGGCTTTTAAAAAGTTAATCAACTCAAAAACCCTGAAAATTCTATTTTGATTGAACATAAATCAATATTTTTTCAAATAAAGTCATTTTTTTTTGCTTTTGAAAACTTACTGACCTTAATTGGCAAAATAAAGTATTTATTTTGTAATAATTTTAGTTTTCAGCCAAGCCACCTTAGCTATTCAGCCAGTTAGGGTGGTTTTTTATTGAATATATTTTTTCCGGTACCATATAAAAGGTAAAAAGAAAAAATTCAAACCGATAATAGAAGGTAATATCCATTCTAATTTATTTATGGCCAGTAGGAATGACATAATCAATAATTGAAATCCTAATCCATACATTGATAAAAAAGTCATAAACAAAGAAGGAAATGAAGTAGCTTTTGAGGCTTTGGGGTCTAAATAGTAAATAATTTTATCAAAAAGACCATAGCTTAACTTATACCATTGGAATAAAAAATTAACCTTTCGCTGACTTTCGCCCGGATAAGCATTTGGTGCATTTATTTCAAATATTTGACTTGTATGATCACTCCCGGCTGACTTATTTCGCAAGATTACGTAGTAATAATTATAAAGAGTGCCCTGGGTTTGCAAACTAAAAAAGGCAATGAGCATGATGAAAATGGAGACATCAGATTTCCAATAGAAGACCATTAAAAACAAAAAATTTAAAATAAGATCAAAAATGCTATCCAGATACCTACCCACATAAGAGGGTTTATTTCTCATTCTTGCTAACTCTCCATCGGCTGCATCGATGACTGATTTTAGTATAATAAAGAAGGCAGCCAGATAAAAATGGTCTGTGAGGATAAAATAAATAGCCAGCAATCCGCTTAGACCAAATAGAAAGGTCAGATGAACAGGCGTTATGCTTGTATTGAGAGAGGCTCTGGAAATAAATTTTGCAAAAAATCTGCCATAATCAGATAAATCCAAAAATTTATCTTTGTCAATAAGTTTGGGCATTATGATAGTTAAAAGATGATTTTAATTACTTCCTTTTTAGGAAATTCGGGATAAAGCGCGGTACTTTTTCCTGATATTCTTTGTATTTCGGGTATTTAGATGCTGAAATTTCCTCTGAAAAATTGGCACTTCCCCTGAATAATAGAATTAACAGTATAGCACCACCGATAGACCAATTAAACCATTGACCCGTAGCCTGGACACTGAACAGATACAAAATAACCCATATAGCTTGTTCCGCGGCATAATTAGGATGTCTGACAAAAGCCCATAAACCTTTTGATACAAATCCGTCTTCATATATCCCCAGGTCCTTATCGCTGTACATTCTATTATATTTTTCTGTTTGAAAATCGTATTGCTGCTGATCGGCAATATATTCAATGAATATGGCTGCCATAAAAAGGAAAGCGAGCAAGTAATCAATCATTCCCACTGCAGCAACATTTTCAGCATATACGGCAATCACTGGTAGCGTAATAAGAAAAATGAGGGTATTCTGGTAGAAACAAATGAATCCCAAATTAAAAAGAGTCCAAATGAAAGGATTTTTAAGCCCCGGTTTTTTTCTCAATATTTCCCAGCGATAATCCTCTTCCCCTTCCCAAAATTTCCATGAATACGCTCCCCTTCTGGCAAAATTATAAGTAAGTCTTACCCCCCAGAGCGTAACTAAAATAGCCATAATTAACATCCTGTCATTCCACTGACCCAAATAGGCCATATACCAAACATAAACAACGGGTACAATACTCCATAGTTTGTCCACCTGCGAATAATTTCCTGTTAATTGACCTGCGGTAAAAGTGAATAGAATAACTGCTACTGCGATATAATAGGAATTTTTAATCATATTCCATTGAATATCATTGGGTGGCGTACCAAAATAGAACGCACAGACTGGTAAAATAAAAAGAGTAATAAGCAGAAAAAATACCGTCTTTTTCATGATTTCTTGGAGTTTGTTTACTATTCGAGGTAACAAAAGTTGGTAAATCTAACTAAAATGCTCCTTAATATAAGCAGTTCTCTAAATAAAAATAAAATATACCTTAGCTTTGGGATTACTCAAAAACTCATTTACTTTTTAAAACATTAATTTTATTATCCTCCAAAAACTTAAATAGCAAAAAATGAAATATCTAATTTTCCTTTTCCTTGGTTTTTCTTTGGTTGTACAAAGTCAAACAACCGAGTTTTTTTCTCCCAATTCCTTTGTTGATAAGGACAGGATAGAAAAAATAAAAAGCACCTTTTCCCTGGTCGAAAAAATGTACAGCGACCATGCAGTAAAAAATCATTTTCCAGGTTATTCCTTCGGCCTAGTGGTGGACGGACAACTTATTTTTAAGGGTAGTGGTGGGTTTTCCAACCTGGAAAATAAAACGCCTGCCTCTTCTTCCACCCTATTCAGAATTGCCTCCATGTCCAAAAGTTTCACCACTGCAGCTATATTAAAACTGCGGGATGAAGGAAAATTAAGCCTGGATGATCCTATTGAAAAATACCTGCCAGGTATTAAAAATCAAAAATTAACAGTGGACGGGCCTCCCATCAGCATAAGACATTGTATGAATCATTTAGCAGGTTTTCCAGAGGACAATCCATGGGGAGACAGACAGTTAGCAGATTCAGAAGAAGACCTGATACAACTCATTCGTAATACCTTATCTTTTTCAAATTCGCCTGGAGTTACCTATGAATATAGTAATCTGGGATTCACCATCCTCGGATATATTATTCATAAAGTTTCTGGTTTGCCCTACAATGAATACATACAAAATAATATGCTAAGGCCTATTGGCATGCAAAATACAACATACGAGTATTCAGAAGTTAAACCAGAATTATTAGCGCAGGGCTACCGTTTCATAGATGGCGATTGGAAGATTGAACCCCTATTGGCCAATGGAATTTATGGTGCCATGGGAGGAATGATTACCTCCATAGATGAGTTTAGCCAATACGTTTCCCTTCATCAGCAGGCCTGGCCAGAAAGAAACGATGAAGACAAAATGCCCATTAAAAGGAGTACCCTTAGAGAAATGCATGTTCCCCAAGCCTTTATAGGCTTAAATCCGGGATATACTTTGCCAAATGGAAAAAAAATGGCTACCACATCCAGTTATACTTTTGGGCTGAACTGGATGAAAGACCAGTATGGTAAGACGAGTTTGGGACATAGTGGAGGCTTACCAGGTTTTGGCAGTAATTGGCGTTTTATGCCGGAATATGGTATCGGAGTCATTTATTTTGCCAATGTCACTTATGCCCCAACCTCCGGACTTAATGT
>JAFMBH010000064.1 GCA_017858735.1 Bacteroidota bacterium | reverse complement strand
ATTGTCCCTTACGCATTAAATCTGCGGAAGAAATATACGCTGATTCTCTGGCGCAGGATAGCCTATTCCGTCTGGAACTTCTTAGATTTGATTCGTTAAATATTAATACTCCCACAAATGAAGAAATTATTAACCAACGTCCAAACATTGGACAACAGCCAGATTTGGTTCATCGAAAAAAGTGAACCTGGTCCTGACCTTAAATTATTTGAAGCACGTTTCGATTTTATAAAAAACCCAAGAAACGGAATAACCGAAAAAAAGGTTATTCTTAGTGGAGGAAACGCTGTTAATGTTATTGCTTTGACATCGGCTAATGAAATTGTTCTGGTACAACAATATCGATTTGGTACAGCTTCTTATACGCTGGAATTACCCGGTGGTCTCGTAGATCCGGATGAAAGTCCTATCAAAGCGGCTGAAAGGGAATTGGAAGAGGAAACTGGTTATACCTGTGGTGAAAAACTGATTCCATTAGGCAAAATAGGTCAAAATCCTGTCTTTATGGATAGTTATGTTCACCATTTTCTCGCCCTTGACGTAAAATTAACTAAAAAACAAACCTTGGATGCCGGTGAAAATATTGAAGTTATACTAATGCCCCTCGAGGAACTAAAATTCAGGTGGCAAAAAGGTGAAATTGAGCACCCACATTCTGTGAATGCACTTTTGAGATATTTTAATTCCGTAAATTATGGGAAATAGATAAAATTTATTTATTTTTCAGGCAGCATTTTATTTTATTAATGGCTCATATTGTTTATGCGCTATTTAAATATTGCCAGTCCTGTGGAAGACAATGAACTAATCCAGGGATGCTTGCGACAAGACCGAAAGTATCAGGAAGCCGTTTTTCGACATTACGCTGGAAAGCTGATGGTAGTTTCTTTGCGATATGCAAGGCATCGAATGGAAGCCGAAGATATCCTTCAAGATGCCTTTATCAGGATTTTTGATCATTTTGACCAATTCCAGGGTAAGGGTTCTCTCGAGGGCTGGATGCGTCGTATTGTGGTAAATACGGCGCTAAAAAATATTGATAAAAAAAGTTTTTCCAATGAAATCATTGGATTAGAAACAACAGCTGAGGACACTTCAGGTGCTTTACCTTCTGTGTTTTCGCAACTTCACGAAGAGGAACTTTTACAGCTTATTCAACAGTTACCCGATGGTTACCGTATTGTTTTTAACATGTATGCCATTGAAGGTTATAGTCACGCTGAAATTTCAGCGCTTTTAGGTATTCAGGAAAGTACGTCTCGTTCTCAATTAGTTAAAGCAAGAAAGATGTTGCAATCCCAGATTTTAGAGATTCAAAAAGTAGCCGTATGAACCCAAAATCACCCTTAGATGAACTTTTCAGGAGAAAACTCTCCCATTATGAGGTTCCTCCCTCTGACGACTTATGGGGTAATATTCAGTTGGCAAGGGCAAAAAAACCAACATCGCGCCTTCCTCTTTGGGCTCCCTGGCTCCTTACTTCCGTCTGCCTGGCAACGCTTGTCTACTTTTCTCAAGATTTTCTAACTCCGGAGCAGGCTGAATCAACAGCAAATCAAGAAAAACCTCAACAAGCGTATTTTACACCAATATCTGACTCAGAAGTCAACATACCTATTTCTTATGTAACACCCGGGACTAAATTTAAAAAAGAAGCGCCCATTCTAAATGTTTCTCTCCCTCTGCAATCAGTAGCTATTATTCCTGCTAATGACCTTGAACAAGTTACAAATACAACGAATCTAACAGAGCAAACGGTGCAAGCGTCGGAATTTACTTTCACATCATTTCCAAATATTGCTACCCTTGACGCTACCCTACCCCATGAATTATCCATGTATTCCGAATTATTACCCGTTCCTTTTAAAAAGAAACTATGGTTCGCAAAAATTGATTTCCTCCTATCTCAAGATTTTGTACACAGTTCTTTAAGTTCTAAAACACCCCTTTTTGATGCTTACTCAACATTAAGAAATAATCAGGAAGATTTAAAAGTATCTAACAGTTTTGCGATAAGAATGGGTATTTCTACCTTAAAAGGCTGGGGCTTAAGAAGTGGCATTCAATACAGCAGAATGAGTCAAAATTTAACCCTGATCATTCCTGACGCTTCTCATCGGACGACAAGTAAAAATACTTTTGAAACCATCGATATTCCCTTAATATTAACGAAAGAACAATCTTTTGGAAAATTAAGGGCCGGCCTCTCGTTAGGAACTTATCTGAACATGGCCTTTAACCAAAAAGGTAGTTTTTATAGCCCAAGTGGTACCCTAATTGAATTTACGTCTTCTAAACCAGGAGCTTACCCAGCTTTCAAAAATAGACTGGGCGCCAGTTTATATTCAGGAATTTCCCTTTCTATCCCTATCGGAAATAGCCTCGAGTTTATTGCTGAACCTTATGTAAGATATAGAATACCCGCTATTTCCGCAGAAGATTATGTTTTGGAACAAAAAATATGGTACGGCGGATTATTTATTGGTTTTAGAAAACAGATTGGAAAAGGCTTTTATTTACCCTGATTTTGTCGGGCAGGCAGCGAATTCATGTTGTCTTGCTTCTTTACTTTATATGACCGTTTTGAGTATTTTATGAAGAGGCTGTTTAAAAAATAGCCTCTTTTTTATAGACATGTGACCCCTCTGGGGTCAGGCTATTGCAAAATCGACCCCATAGGGGTCGCATGTTTATAGGATGATGCCGCCAGGGACCAAAAAGATTAATATAACATTTTTGCCGCCAGGGGCTAAATGAGATATAGATATGTGACCCCAAGGGGTCAGGTGTGAAACCTGCCTAAACACTAAAAATTTTATCCATTAACCTCCATTTTTCACCCGGTTTGGACGATGGTAGGGCTTGTTGATAATTCCACATCAGTTTTTCCCATTCCTGCACCTTAGGGTTATTAGCATCAGATATGGATTTCGCTTCAAATGAAAAGGAGGCGTCCGTTTCCATAATCATAAACAATCTGTTTTCAACCCGGTAAATTTCCATAGATTTAATGCCAGATGATGTTATGCTAAAAATAATTTCAGGCCAAACCTCTTTATGATAGGCCTCATAGGCAGCTATTTTTTCTTCTTCATTCACCAGATCCAGAGCTAAACAATATCTCATATTATTATACATTTAAATGATAAAAATGTTGGGTATTCCATCCCATTACCTTATTAATATCTGATGGATTGAAGGTACTAAAATAGGTTTTGACAATATCCCATTGCAGGGAATAATTTCCAGCGAGATTGCAAACAGGCCAATCTGAACCATAGCATAACCTTTCTACCCCAAAAGAAAGAACCAATTCATCTAAATAGGGATAAAAATCCTCTTTTTTCCAATGATGCCAATCTGCCTCCGTAATCATTCCCGACACTTTAACAAATACCTTAGGAAAAGCCGCTATTTTCCTAATATCGGCCTGCCACGAGGTGAATCCACCCTGTTTGATATCGGGTTTTGCCAAATGGTCGATGATAAAAGGAGTGTCAGGAAAATGATTCAAAAAGGCTAAAACCTGCGGCAGTTGCCTGGCATATACTAAAATATCATAACAATATCCATATTTGATTAGCTGTTCAATTCCTTGCAAAAAAGCGGGATGTAGCATAAATTCAGGATCCTTTTCGTCTTGAACCACATGCCTGAATCCTTTCAATATTGGAAAATTTCGATAAAAAGAAAGCCTTTCCTCTACCTTTTCAGACCTCAGGTCTATCCAACCAACAACCCCTTTTATAAATGGATTTACTTTGGCATGATCCAATAAAAACTCATTTTCTTTTTCCGATTGTCTGGCTTGAACACTGATCGCTCCTGAAATTTTTTCCTTATTTAATAGCTGAAGTAATTCTTCAGGTAAAAAATCCCTTTTCAACGGAGCAAGTTGATCTGAAATCCAGGCGTATTCTTGCGCATCGTAATTCCAAAAGTGCTGATGTGCATCAATAATCAGAGGTTCCTCATTCACCATGTATAATTTTAATAAAAGAATAAGGTAACAAAACTTACCTTTATAAAAATACTAAAATCAGTTATCTTTAAGAAGGAGAATGTATAAAAATCAACCAGCACTCATGAAAAAAATTATTTTTGCCGTAATTATTATGGTCTCTTTCATTTCTCCTAAAGCCCTGTCGCAAACACAGGAATTAAGGGGTGCATGGATTGCCACGGTAATTAATCTGGACTGGCCAAGCAGGGGGGTGGCCACAGAAAAGCAACAAAATGAATTGTTATTTATTTTAGACCGTCTTCAAATAAGTGGCATAAATACGATATTTTTTCAAATACGATGTGAAGCAGATGCGTTTTATCAGAGTGATGTCGAACCCTGGTCCTATTATCTGACAGGAAAACAAGGTCAGGCGCCAGAACCTTTTTGGGATCCCATCATTTTTGCGAAACAAGAGGCGCACAAAAGAGGCATGGAATTACATTTGTGGTTGAACCCTTACCGTGTAATCAGAAGCATTTCAAGTACTTATCCAAAGGATAGTACCCATTTGTCCGTAAGGCATCCCGCTTGGATGATGCCTGTAAAAAACACTTTATTATTGAACCCGGGAATACCCGATGCCCGATCTTATTTTACCCAATTAATTGCTCAACTTGCTCTTAAATATCAACCCGACGGCATTCATCTGGATGATTATTTTTATCCTTATGAGGGCATGACGAACGAGGATGCTACCACTTTTGAAAAATATGGAGCAGGAAAAACGATACATGAATGGAGGGAAGATAACATTAATCAGATGGTTAGAGACGTCAGTTATCTGCTAAGTACCGAATTTCCAACGATAAAATGGGGAATAAGTCCCTTTGGTATTTGGAAAAGTGGCACGCCTTCGGGTATCATAGGTTTATCAGGTGCCAGCGTAACGTATGGAAATGCCCTAAAATGGCTTTCTGAAAAATGGGTCGATTATATTGCACCGCAACTTTATTGGGCCATTGGTGGAAGCCAGGATTTTAAATCTTTAAGTAATTGGTGGTCCCTGCAGTTAAATGGCAGACATTTATATCCGGGAATTGCCGCGTATAAAGCCGAACCTTCCATGACTTCCCTGGCATCTCTTTATAAAGCAGACGAAATACCTAAGCAAATTGAACACCTTCGCGACAGGCAAATTCCAGGATGGATCTTATTTCGTGCGGCAAATATAAGCAAGACAGCCACGCAGGGATTACCCGGCAGATTGGCAAATGATATGAATAGATATCTTTCTCTTACACCAAGCATGCACTGGAAAAGCCAACAAAAACCGGGAGCCATTAAATCAGGAAATATTGTCCTGCAACAAAATGGTTATTTGGTAAAATGGCAAAAATCACTGGCCACGACAGAAAATGAAGTACTCCCCAGGTTCTACGGACTTTACGAAATTCCTAAAGATAGCTCGTTGCAAAATGAGAAACCCAAACTGACCAATGACAAACTGATAAGGATTACTTCCGATACCTTTATTCATCTTCCATTGAAGACGGATAGAGATAAAAGTGAATTTTTTATTACCGCCATAAGTCCAAATTCCATACAAAGTGAACCTTTTCAATTAACCCGTCAGGTAACTTCTATCAGAGAATTAAATAATATGACCCTAACGATGGAAGACCCATTTCCGAATCCGTCTGACGGGGAATTGAATTTATCGTATAATATAATTAAGGACCAGGAGCTTAGCATAAATATATACTCCTTAACAGGCCACCATTTAGCGACCTTGTTGAACAGGAAAAAATATGAGAAGGGGGAATACTCCTTATGTTTTAATTTAAATTCCTTGCCAAAACCCGGTATGTATCTAATTATTTTAGAGGGAAAATGGGATAGAATCATTAAAAAATGGGTATCTTATTGATTATTTTAAAAGCACCTGAAAATGAAAAGAAGAAATGCAATCCTCACCTTAGGCTCAATAGGCGCGGCGTCGGCCATACTAAATTCCCTTCAGGCCAATGTGTTGGTTAAGAAAAAGGCAACCTTCACCTTTTGTTTGAATACAAGTACGATTAGTGGTCAAAAACCGGGCATTTTAAAATATATTGATATTGCAGCAAAAGCGGGATATGATGGCATAGAATTGTGGACCAATGACATTAAGGAATATCTGAAAAAAGGAAATAAACTAAGTGACTTAGCAAAAATTATAGATTCATCTGGTCTGAAGGTTGAGAATGCTATTGGATTTGCACCCTGGATGGTTTCAGATAATGAAAAACGCAGGCTCGGATTGATTCAGTTGGAGGAGGAGATGAACTGGCTAGCCGCTTTAGGGGGAAAACGCATTGCTGCACCACCTGCCGGCGTTGGTAGAGATGAACCTATCGACTGGTTGCAAGCGGGCCTTCGGTATAAAACGGCCTTAGACCTTGGCAGAAAAACGGGCGTTATGCCTCAACTTGAATTTTGGGGTGCCTCAGGAACTATGTTTCATATAAGTCAGGTTATGGCTGTGGCCGCCGCTGCAAATGATGCTGACGCAAGAATATTACCCGATGTATATCATTTATTTCGCGGAGGTTCGGGCTTTGATGCTTTAACAATGCTATCAGGTCCTACCATTGAAATATTTCATTTCAATGATTATGTTGGACATATTCCACAAGAAAAACAGACAGATAATGATCGGGTTTATCCGGGAGATGGCATAGCACCCTGGTCAAAAATAATACAAATATTAAAAGAAACGGGAACCCCAAAAGTACTTTCCCTGGAACTTTTTAATAAAGAATACTGGAAGCAAGATCCGCTGGAGGTGGCAAAAACGGGATTGATAAAAATGAAAAAAATCGTGGAAACCAACCCTTGATTCCCTCTTTTTTAAAGGTTAATGCGCGCTTTTTTTCGAGTGTTATTTGGCAACGGACTATTCATTTAACAATTCATTATCGACTACATTGTACAGTTCTGATAAAGCATTTTGAATTTGACTATTTAACTCCTCTACTTTAGCCGTTCTACTGGAATCACCTTCCGTGACTTTAAGATAATTGAGAATTTCTTTTTCTAAATTTTTCAACGCGCTGATTTTTTTATCAGAAGGGATATTTGCACCTCTAAATGTATCGTAAACGGCCAGCGCTTCATCCACTATTAAAATTCTGTTCCTTTCGCCACCAAACAACGCAGAAGAGGCCTTTACGAATTTATCTTTTGTCCAAACCTTGTCTTCAAAAGAGACCAAATTAACCTTTAAACCCTCTTTTATATCCGTTTTAGTTTCTTCTTTATCTTGTAAAGGTTCTGACGATTTAATCCATTTGAATTCTTTGTCTTTTGATTTTTCAAATCCACCTAAGCTACGTTTCGCCAATTGCTTTTTGTATGATTTAGAAAAGAAATAAAACGCGGTGGCTTTTAATTCAAGGAATGCAGCCAGAGAAAGATCTCCAGCCAACGTATAGGATGTTTCCATGGAGCTGGCATTGAGGGATAAGGCATTTTCATTTTTCTCCATTGAAATTTCCTTTGACGCGTTGAAATTAAGCCTAACAGAGATTCCTCCCTCGGCGCCAAGACTGACGGTAACCGACGCTATGAACGGAATACCCGTTCCTACCCCAACACTTAGAAAAACTTTCACTTCCCCTAAACCTGGTTTACCTTCCTGTGTACCAGCTGAAATGAGATATACCTGATCACCTTTCTTACTTACACTTAACTGTAAACCAGGCACAGTAACTTTACCTTCCATTCCAGCTGAAGCAACGACATTTAGCCCGGGCAAAACAGGTATTTCTGCACTTCCCCCTATTTTACCTGGGAAAATACTGCCTGGAAATTCTATGTCTGGCAGCGTTGCAGAAACGCCATTCAACTCTTTTTTTGTTTCTTTTGTTCCAAAATCATGAGATATAGCACCTGAGCCTTCAATTTTAGGAATTTTATGTCCAAAAAAATCAGTGCCTCCCGCCGCTAATCCACCTTCTCCTGAAACAATCCAGCTATCATTTGTTTTTTCAATAGCCAATTTGGCTAAATTTCCTTTAATAATGCCAAAATCAACCTCAAGTTGGGTTTCCAACTCTGCTTTAGACATAGAATAACCCTCTTTATTTATGCTCAAATCATTCACCGTAATTTGAAGTTCCTTATTTAGGAAAGGAGGAGTTATTTTGGCCACTGTTTTCTCCGCATTAAACTCTCCATCCTCATAATTCATATTTTTTAGTTCCAGACTTTGACCATAAATGACTAAAGTAACATTGGCATTTGTGAATGAAAGACTTGGCCCTTTCCCTTCTTCCTTTGAAATTCCAACCTTTCCGTTTGCGGAGGCTGAAGCACCATCTATTTCTCCGCTAAGACTAAAATCTGAAGAACCGTCATAGTTGTATTTATCCCCATCTTTGACGACATTCACGACGATATTGGCCATTTTGGCCTCATCGGCAAAGACTAATTCAGGAATGGTTGCGGTGGCTTTATCGAAATCAAAACCTTTGGCTTTGCTAAAGGCTGGATTTTGGATTACAATATTGAGGTTGACCCCCAGGATGTCCAAATCCAGTTCTCCTTTTTTAATAGAAAAAATATTCGTTGCAGAATCATAATTAACGCCAGTAACACTAGCTGATTGACCGACCATTTCCGCATTAAATGCACCATCCTCCAGCGTATATTGGGTTTTTTCATCTTTTGCTCCCTTTTTTACAGCGACTTTACCCTGTCCACTACCCAATCCGGGTAACGTTACGGCAAAAGCACCTACTGCATTAAAGCCCCCGGCAGCATTCACATTGCCATTTATATCTGAAAATACTGCGATATCCATTACATTGACGGAAGCAATATTTACGGTAATATCATTGTATGAAAAACCTTCTCCAGTTAACTTAGCGTCAGTTAAGGTAGCATCAAAAGCTTCTACTTTCAGCACATTTCCAGCAGAGAAGTCCAACTTCAGATTACTGGAAGCGGCCGAAATAACCTGCGGATTCGCAGAATCATAAGTAACGCCGGTAATGGACACTTCCTGACCCAAAATAGTTGCGTTAAACGCACCATTCTCAAGATTATAATGGGTGGTCAAGTCTTCAGGCCCCTTTTTCACAGACACTTTTCCCGAAGCATTACCCAAGTCAGCAGCAGTAACTAAAAAATCACCTTTTGCATTAAATCCTTCCTTGGGACTGATATTTCCAGAAATATTACTAAATTTTGCAACGTCATCAAAGACGCTGATGGAAGCAATATTCACAGAAATATTTTCATAAGTAAATCCTTTGTCTTTAGCTAGCTTGGCATTGGACACCGTTGCGTCAAACTCATCCACTTTAAGAATATCACCTAATGAAAAATTTAGTTTTAAACTACTTGAATCGGCTGAAATTTCATTTGGATTTACGGAATCATAATTCACTCCTTTAAAGGAAACCTCCTGACCCATGATGATCGCACTAAATTCGCCATCCTGAAGTTTGTACTTAGTGACTTTATCTTCAGGGCCCTTTTTTACGGAAACTTTACCTTTTGCACCAGCCAGACCTTCTTTGGTTACATCAAAATTACCCTCCCCGGAAAAGCCAGTTTTTTGTCCAATACTTCCCTTAATATCACTAAAAGTGGCTACTCCAAAAAGATTGATTGAGACAATACTTAGCGAAATATCTCCATGGGTAAGGATGTTATTGGATATCGCAAGGTCTTTAACTACGGCGACTAAATTTTCCACCTTAATAGCTTCTCCAACAGAAAGATTCAAATTCAGTCCAACCTCCAAAAAATCAGCAGAAGTAACTTTTTTTTCATTTAAGTTAAAATCCAGTTGGTTCCATTTTGCAAATACTTCCTGACCCATAATTTGAAAAGAAGCATTTCCTCCTTTACTAATTATAGATGGATCAGCAGCATTTGCCTGATGTTTGACCATAGAGCCAAAATTCAGTTTAAATCCTACATTTTCACTTTCCAGATTCAATTCGGGTGGATTTTCAATAACAGAGCCCATGTACTCTGCGGAATAATCCCCCTGGGTATTAACTTTAAAAGTAGCACTGAAGATCCATTTGTCTTTAGCTACTTTTCCTGTAATAAAACTTCCCTGGGTGGTTATTTTAGAAGCCTCCTTATCCAGATTAAAAGATAAACCCTTTAGGACATCCACTTTATCCAGAGCATTTTCCTGAATAAAATCGGCTCCTTTATTAAATAAGTCAAAGGCACCATCCACGGCATCATTGGCCATTCCCCTGACTGCTTTGGAGTTATTGACGGCAAACCCAGCTACTTTCCCTAACAAAGAGTCATTCATAGTGGCACCCAACGCATTATCTTTTCCAGTCAGTGCAGTTCCCTTTTCATTCAGATCCAGCTCACTTTTGATTAATTTTTTGGAATCAACATACCCTTCCTCATCTTTATAAACACTTAATTTTTGTTTCGCTGTGTCATTAAAGTCGTAATTAATTTGAACGGGAGTCCAGCCAATCTCTTTATCTTCATTTGCCTGGTCGATCTTTACCGGAATTAAATATTTCAGTTTTTTGGGATCGAAATTGTCTGATAATTCAAACTTTTCCGTTTTAACCCCCAAAAGTCCGAGGCCAAACCAACCTTTATCTTTTGGAAGAGCGCCGGATTTAATTATTTTGGACGCATTTTTTTTATCCTTTTTATTGGATTCAATGATGGTATTTACCACCTCCGTTTTCCTTAGGGACGCTTTCTCGGTAATAAATCCACTTTTATTGTAGCTATTGGAAATTTCCTCCCCCTTTTCTTCAGGTGGTTTATCTTGATTTTCATCTGGATTAATATTGGCGGCAGGTGTATCAGATGCTACGGTTTCAATAGCATCAGCAAGTTCTGGCTTTTCCTCCAAATCCATTTCCGGCTTCACCGCCTCCTCTTGAATATCCGTAGAATTTTCATTTTCAGCCTTCTGAACAGGAGTAGGAGAAGATGTAATAAGTTGAGTGAGTGAATTATTCAAATTACCCTCAACTTTTGCATTTCCACCAATACTTAAGGCTCTTGAACCCATTGCATCGGCCTCATTTTCCAAATGTTGTTCATCATTTACAGGAATCAACTTCTTCCTTTGCGCAGCCTGTTGGGAAGCCATAGCCTGAATAGACCGTAATTTCTCCGCTTGCGGACTGGCATCCGCCATTTCTTTTATTTTCTTTAGTTGCTTTGCGCGAGGATTATCCTGATAAATTTCCTGAATGGCAGGCTCCGACATGGCATGCTGATGTACCAAACTTCTTGGGGTAGTCTGTTCCTTCCCAGGTTCCAGTTTATCGGCATTTGCACCCATATTTTAGGATAAGTAATAAATATAAACACTTTTTTCAATGTTATCACTTCCAAACCTTTATTTATAGCCAATAAACTTCTTTAACACCTAATTTAATTAATATGGTTTCCCAATAGTGCTTCAGATTTTTCATATTAGCTGGCGTACTAATGCCTACATCGGGCGTTTTAACATGAACGATAATCCCTTGCAGGTACCTTTTATCGACATTCAAATAATTAGCTCTAACTAATTTCAAATCTTTATCTGCCCTAAGAACAACATTCGACAGCGTCAATTGGCCGATGTTTTTAAGATTTATGAAATTGGATGTTTGGATCATATCAGAGAAAATATAAACGTGTAAATCTGGATTGATATTTCCATTGGCATTTGCTTTGAGCATCATCTTCCTCTGATTACAAGCTGTTTCTATGGCTCCAAAAATATCCGTACTATTTTTTGTTTGTGTACTTGCTTCCAGTTGAAGGGTTTTGACCAAGGAATCGAGCACACTTCTCCTGAAGGAATTCAGTTGTTTTTGATAGTTACTGACACAAACCTGTTTCTTCAGAGAGGGCAATGTAGGATTGCAGTTAGGTGGTGACACTTTAAAAGATTGACTGGCCTTTGAAGCTGAGGTATATCCATGTATAAAATAAACTTTTAAGCCATCGTATCCTTTGTAAAACCGCTGAACGATCAGTTCCTCCATTTCTGATTTTGCCTGGACTAAAATAGCCCCTGTATATTTCACGCTCTCCGTTTTGTCTATAAAAATCAGGGTTTCACGAGGATTTCCTACAACGAAATACAGATTAAATAATAAAAATAAAAAGATGAGCATGGTTTTAATTTTATTGTTGTGAAATATTATTTCTAAGAAGAATATAAGGTCTTGGAGAAGTCTTTTGATTGATATAATGTAAGCCCTGTTTTTTCAGATTTGATTCAGAAAATTCAGTAGCCATTTGATGTCCGTAATCGTGAATTTTACGCTGAAAATGCTTCAGTTTTTCTGTTCTTACTTTTTTAAACTCTGCTAAATCAATCTCCGTTTTTTCCATTTCCTCCATGAGCAATGTCCATTTTTCGTCTAAACTCATGCCTTGACAATGTTTGGCTTCATCTCTGTCGTAAAATGCGTGCATTTCTTGCAGCTTTTCTATTTTCTTGTCGGCCGAACGAATTTGTCGATGGTTTATTTTTAATACTATCTTTAACCAGGCACGTTTCACTCTTTTCCTTAATTCAGGCAGACCCATGCCTAATAAAATGGCGCCACCCAACGCAAAAAGAACACCAGATACAACGACAACAAAAGCAATGAAAAATTCAGGTTTTTCAGGATTTTTGGTTATTGGTGGTTCGGACCCAGTACCCAGACCCATTCCGCCACCACTAACAATTTCATTTGTTGCCTGCATGGTATTAAAATCCTCAAAATCCTTCAATCTCACATAACCTGTATTAATCAATAGACCCAAAGCGGTTAAAGCTACCAGGATAATAAGGACGTTAAAATAATTTTTATTTTTATTTAATTTGTAGGGTTGCTCGATAAGTCTGTCATAAGCAGGCTTTAATAAAAATGGAATGGCAGCGAGCGCCAGGGCAAAAATGAAGGGACTCGGATTAAATCCGAAAATTTTAATTTCACCAAAAATTTCACCATCTAAAAGTAGTTGGGTAGAAACTACCGTTAAGGAAATGATAAAATCTGCTGAAATGAACACAAGGGCAGCAACGAGCATTAAGACTAACGCAAAGAGAGAATTTTCGAGGATAATATCCTTTATTTTTACCTTTAAAGAGGCCACCATTTCTTTTAACTCATCCCTTTTAGCCTTGTTTTCAGCTAACTGTTTATCCCACAGCGATTTTAATTCTCTCCTTCCAAAAAGGTCGATTAAGTCCTTTTTCAGGACAGCTGCAGTCGATTGTTTTTTTTCTAATTCGTTGACCTTTCCATTGACACTTTCATATTCTGTGCCTCCCTCTGATTGTTCCTGAAAGGCACTTTTCTCCAAACCTATTTGGGCATCCAACACTCCGTGAGGGAAATGTTTTTGCAGTTCAACGGGGAAATTAAAGGGTAATTGTTGAATTTTATTATTGATAGACACCTGGGAAGAGAAATTATTCGGTTCCTGGGAGATTACGGTTTCCGTGGTATTTAACATATTCTTATTTTTTATTGATATAAAAAGAAGTAGAAAGATTGAATTCCATGAGAAATAAATCTTTCCGTAAAGCTTTTAATTCCTCCCATTCTTCGTGCGTGGGCAAAGAAATATATTTACTTTCAATGCTGCGAATCTCCCTTTCTTTTAGCTCAATCGCCTGATCATTATGTTTCATTTTTTCCTTAACCTTATTTTTTTCAACCCAATAGGAAAAAGAGGATTTTAAAGCGTTCATCCCCTTAGGAAACGTAAAATATAAGATTAACCAGCATATTGTAATGATGCTTAGCGAATAGATAACGATCCATTTTATGTTAATTAACGCTTCAGGCATAAGGAGCAAAAAAAACAGGTGAAACAATAATCCGGCTAAAACGAGGTTCAGGAAAGAGAGACCAAAAAGTTTCAAAAACGAGCCATTACTGAGCGGAAAATCGCGAGTCAATCTAAAATTTTCCTCCTTAACGCCCCTTATATCTTCTGTTATTTGAGCTAATCGTAGTAAAATCTTCTCTGATTCTTCGACACTAAAAACCCCCTTTTTTCTATAAAATTGCAGGTATTGCCAATCGTGATATTTATCAATGAGCTGAACTGAAGGATCTGGGGTTGCCTTAATTTTACCAGCTATGGCGCCTTCATCTCTGATGGTTTCCTCGTCTGTTAGCCAGGAAAGAAAGGCAAAATTATCAATCCGGTCAGTTGCATTCACTCCTTCATCACTCTCCTCATTTTTTAAAATAGCTAGTGACATTTACTCCTTTTTAATGGTACCAATATAATTTTCATTTGAAAATGTCAATAGATTTCTATCTAAGAATATTCTATAAACTAAGCCTTTTGCCCCCCTTATGCTATAATTACTCACCAAAATATTAGTCATCAATAACTTAAGTTTATGTTGAATTCTACTTATTTTCTGATTTAAACTTCCGCTTAGCGGGTCGATTAAATCTTCAATAGATTTTTCCATTTCCATAACATCGGAGCGGCTTGAGATACGCATATAAATATTTCTCAACTCCGTTTTATGTTTATAAATATCTTTTAAAATTATACCTTCCGGATGTTTCAGGAACAAGATGTAAACCACCTTAGAGAGCGTAGGCATTTTAAGTTCAATATTTCCGTACTCGGGGAAAAAGATGCGATAATTACGATCAATCAAAACAGAACTAACCACATTTTGTCCTGTGATGATGCTACTATTTTGCAACAAATAATTGACCTTGGCATTAAGGTCCAGGTCCTCTGTTTTGACCTCACTTAATACTTTCATCAAGAGGCTAAGCGAAACGGAGAGATTTTTAGAGGTAAAAATTTCGCGAAGTTTTAATTCCATTTCCTTTTCTTCTCTTTGTTCTTCCTCATCCTTGATTCTATTATCTAAGCTATAAAAATGCTCATTTGGAATAGGTCTGAGCTGTAAAATATATTCGACGAAAAAAGAATCCAGGATTTTTTTATCATCTTCATCTGGTATTTTTAAAGTCGTGTAAGTTGCTTCCTTCCGGAAATAATTTACATATCTCAAAGTCGCTGTACCCTTAAATTCGGGCAAATCTCCAATATTTACGAGTAATTCATATAATTCGCGTTCCGATTTGCTTGACAGGACACTGACAACCCCTTGGAGTTCACTATCTGATAAAGCGTTCCATTCCGGACAATTATATCTAAGATAATCTAATGAAAGCTCGTTTGTACCTAAGGTTATAAATGTGGGAAAATGTAGGAAATGAAAACCCCTTTTTGTCGCTTGTTCTTGAAGCACGTCATAATTTTCCAGCACATATTGATTAAAAAAAGGCCTGTTTTCGCTACTTATAAGTAGTATGGTATTCAAATCAAATCCAGGGATTGAAGTTCCCTGGATATAAGGATTGAATGCCGCATTGTCTTCAAATAAGGTATATTTAGACAGAATACCTCTCGCACTATTCTCCTCAGGAGCCCAGTGTGATACATTGGTATTGAACCAGTTTTTGCTTAGAAAACCATGGTGTTGGGATAATTCATATTGCTGGTTCGTCAAAACAACCAAACAGCAGCAACCTACTTTCAGATTAGCCTTTTTCATATAGACAAAAAGATCGGGAAATGATTCTAGCTGAATATATTCATGTACCCAACCCTTTTCATTTAAGGTCACCAAAGCGATTTGTTCCTCTTCCGTCAGGGCTTCATACCCGTAAATGATCACAGGTTTACTGCTTAATTTAATAACTTCATAAGCCGCGTAAATATCTTCCTTTACGATGACGAAATCCTTGTCCCAATCGTCCGGAGGAGGTTTAAAAAAAGTTTTTTGGATACTAATCCTGGCCTTTTGAGCCAGCTTTGCAAAAATCGCGGATTTACTTTTATCGGGATTCGTCAAGTATACAAAACCTTCGATTAATAATAAAATTGGCAGCAAAACGACAACGACAAATCCGACGACAAACACTGTAATATTGCTTAATGGATATTCATTAAAGCTATTGTATCTTCCAACTTTTTTGTACTCATATTTGAGATTTTGAAAAAGGTGAGGGTGTTTTGGTAGGAAAATGGCTGACTGAGCCAGAAAATACGGCATATTTTAATCATTTAATCGTTTGGTGTCCATACAAAATAAGGTTTTTCACCTTTTTCATCGGGAAAAACCAATTTTACACTGGCAATACCGGTTTCGTTGTACATCTTCCATTCCTGGTTATTAATAATTACATAACTTTTATTATAATCTTCAACGAAATAATTCAATTTTCCGTTATCATCGGGGATAATTAATACCTGGTCACAATAAGAATCTTCATCAAAAAAGTAAAAAACGGTGGCTATATCCGTAAAAACCCTAATATAGTAATTTTTATCGGAATCATAGCCACTCTTTAATTCATAACTTTTCTCTGAAAATTCTTTTTTGATATCAGTGACAGAGGAACCGAGTCTTGCCTGCCCTGAAACCTCCAAACACAACATAGCCAACGCCAAAATGAATGCTATTTTCATGCCTCTTATTTTTCCATCAAAAGTCGTACAATCGCGACCATTAAAAGAATGTTTGCAAGGTTGCAAAAGAGGAGGGTGAAGGTAGGCTTTGGCTAAAATAAAAATCGAAATGAAACCCGTTCATCCCATAAATACCGACAATATTTGCCCAGTATAAACTATCTATATCCAGGTTTTTTATCCAAAAAGTACTTTAAGTGTTTTTATGGTTATAAACATTTTTCCACTATCAGGCAGCGTTAAAAAGTCATATTTTTTGTAAAAATTTTCTGACTCTTCATCCATTGGGTCAACCACTATAGCAAGTGATCCTATTTTTTGGGAAATTTCATAGCTTCTTTTCAACGCATCGATTAACAAAATTTTTCCAATCCCTTTTCCTTGATGTTTTTTGTCCATCGCCAATCTTCCAAGTAAAGTGGTGGGAATTGATGTATATGATTTCGGAAGTTTCTTCTGAATATGTTCCGGAAAACAATTAATAGTAATGCTATTATATGAAAGGGTATAATATCCTTGAATGTCATTTGTTTGGGGATCTGCCAAGACAAAACAAGTAGATAATTTCCGGTTAATATCCTGCCCAGCTTGTGTTTTTAAATAATTACATAATAGGGCTTTGCCACAATCTAAATTTTCACGAGGGTGCTTTTTATCTAAAAATTCAATCACTTTTTAACTTTTGAGGTAAAGACATTATAGTCCTCTAAAGCATTTTTCAGTGTTTCCGATGGTATATTAGGATTTGTAATGGCATCAAAGAAAATTTGACTATCTCTTTCAGAAGATATTATCTGTTCTTTTTCTCTTACTATTTCTTTCGCTTTTTCTTGTATTGTCAAAATCACAAAATCAGTCAAACTTCTGTAACCACCAATAGAAAAAACATGGCTTATCAAAACCATTATACCTAAAAAAAGGTAAAAATGGGGGGGGTGTTAATATTTAAAGACATTGATAATGAAAAGAAAATCAATGGAGATATTACATATTTGATTTGAAAATAACTGGGAGTAACTAAATAATTTAATTATTTGATGGTCAAATATCTTGAACATATCTTTACTTCAACGGAAAAATAAAGGTTATTTCATCCTTATTTTTTCCTTGATTAAAAAGCCATAAACAAAAAGAGGAAAAATTCAATGGTTAAATACGTATAAATATTTGTAATTCATTAAATTATATTGAAAAATTTGCAAACTAATTCATAAAAAGAAAGAATGAAACTTTTTCAGTAATTTAAATATTGGTTATTGGGCATTAAAGGAATTGATTTGTTATTCTGGCCCTATCTTCCATTTCCTTATCATTTTTATGATAAATTTCAACGAAAGTAATTTTTTGTTCCTCAGGAAAATAGACATAAATTAATCTAAGACCCGAATTTACTCCTCTACCTTTTAGCGATTTACAAGCTATTTTTTTTACTTTTATGATACAGGTTTTTAAGCCTAGATTATCAATACGAAAACTAAATGGAGATCTTTCATGGGGTAGTATTTCCAAGACCTTTTTAACAACTATTAAATCTTCGTATAGCGTTCTAAATTTTTTTGATAAAATTTTCAAATCCTTTTTAAATTCCGGTAATTCATCAAAGATCATTTTTCTTCTATTTCATCTCCATAATTTCTCACTGAAAAGGGAGCTTCTCTATAGAAAGCTAATTCATAACTTATTTCTTCCCCTTCTTGTGTGGCAAGCCAAGGCACATCTTTATGAGCAAAGTTACTTATCCCTAGCGCTGACCAATCACTCATTTGCTCAATTACCCTATCCAGCATTTCCTTCTCACTTGCTTTTAATTCAGTAAGATTGGCTTTTTGTAATGGCAAATAGCGCGTTTGCGGAGAATGATGATACACAGTTTTTACTCTCTGCAATTGCCCAGCATCAATCATCTGAGTAATAATCACATCTAACTTTTGTGGAACAGGTCCATAAGGTAATTTAAGATATTTGGCACCTGTCAGATGTTCCTCGTATAATTCATAATAATTGAAATCAGAGAAGTATAAAAGTTTACTAAGTACCGTTTCACCAACATTTGGCTTACCCGCACAACGCTCAAGAATATATAATAATATATTTTTGAATTTATGGACTTGAAGGGTAGGTTCGGAAATTCGTTCTTTTAATTTTTCTGACTTTTTATCCTCATTCGCAGGTTTATCTTGGTCAATGCAGAACTCTTTTGCCATAAAATGATCTAAAGAAAACCTTAATATTTGTGAAAATTTTTGTAGTTCCAAAATGTCAACACCTCTATTACCTAATTCAATTTTAGCTATTGAAGATCTGGAAATTTCAACATTTTTTGCCAATTCATCTTGGGAAAATCCTCTCCTTTTGCGAAGTTCAGCTAAGCGCTGGCCAATTTGCTTTGGTGAAAAATTTTGACTCATTTCAATTTTGTATTAATCTGTTAAACGTACCAAACCCAAGAAATGTTTCATATTAGCACAAATAATTGTTCTAATATGAATAAACAAAATGCTGTAATGATCAATGGACATGTGACCCCAAGGGGTCAGGTATGAAATGTGGAAATTGTGCCGCCAGGGGCTAAAGGGGATTTTGGGGGAAATTGTGCCGCCAGGGACTAAATAATCTATAGACATGTGACCCCAAGGGGTCAGGTATGAAATGG
>JAFMBH010000214.1 GCA_017858735.1 Bacteroidota bacterium | reverse complement strand
ATTCCTTAGTAGCTCAGATGGAAGAGCATGCGGCTGTTAACTGTAAGCGCGTCGGTTCGAATCCGACCTAAGGAGAAAGTAACTTAATCTTATCTTTTTTTTTTAATTAAAACGTTGTTACATTTATAAATAGCGGATATTGGTAATTACTAAAAAAAAATATGTATTATTTAGGTTTACTCGTAGATAATTAATGTATTAAAATAGATCTAATTAAAAAAAAATTATAGTTTATTTGAATACCGTGAAATTTCAATAAGCAACTACTTGAAAATTTATGGTCGGTTTTATTATCTGACAATCTACACTTAAATGAAATAAAACTATTAGAATTATACATAAGTTAGAATAGTTTATAAAGATCAAAACTGGACTTGAACCAGCATTCTTAAATTTGCAATTTAATACATTACCAATTATGTTATTTGATCATAAGTTATTTTTAAACACTCTATAGGATTCGAACCTACATAAAATGGCTTAGAAGGCCATTGCTTATCCATTCAGCCAAGAGTGCTTTAAAATTTTGTATTCTTATTGAATATAGTACTTAAATAGTATCCAAAATTTAAGCCTATTTTATATAGAAAGCTTCTTATATTAAAAAAAAATATATATATACTTTTAATATATTAATCTTGTTAGATTTACACTGAAGGGTTAGAAAACATATAAAAATAATAAAATTTATTACCCCCCTCCCCCTATCATTTATTTTTATATGTATAATTGTGGTCTTACTATATAATAAATTTTTAATTGTTTAATATAATATATTGTATCTATTTTCTGTAATAGTTTTATTTTATTTTTTTTAATCTTATTTAAAAAATCAAATACTTTTTTTTGTTTTTTTATCTGTTTTTTTGGTTTAAAAAAACAAGATCTTTAATTTTTATTATCAACAATAAATTAAATCTTTTAAAATAAGTTATTTCTTTTTATTTATAGTTAACAAATAATAGGGAAAATAGGATTCGAACCTATAGTGGGAAAACCCAATAGTTTTACAGACTATCGCCTTAACCATTCAGCCATTTCCCTATTTTTAGTGAATCTTGCTATGTAATTTACAAATTTGGAAATAATCGGATTTGAACCGATAACATTGTACTTGCAAAGCACATACTCTGCCAATTGAGCTATATTCCCAAAATCTATAGGTTATAAAGCTATGTGGGTAACGAGGCTTGAACTCGTATCTTCTGCTTGGAAGGCAAATAATCTACCATTGATATATACCCACAATTATTTAAAATTATCCCTTATGGGACTTGAACCCATGCCTTCACCGTGAAAAGGTAATGTCGTAACCCCTAGACTAAAGGGACATTTTTAAAATAAAAATTTCCAAATTTTAAGGTTAAAACCTTTTTTATAAATAATTTATTTAAAGTTTATATTTTTTTTTTTGCATTTTTTTGTATATAAAATAATTTTATGACCCAAATGATAATGTTATCTATTAAATTTAAAAATTGTTGAAGGTGTAAATTAATTATATTTAAAATAAAAAGCACGGGTATAGCGGGATTTGAACCCGCAACTTTTGATTCGACAAACCAATACTCTGCCAATTAAGTTATATACCCACTTTAAGTATTCTTTGTGAAACTTGTTTTATAGGTATCGGATCAAAAAGTTTATTGTAAAAAAAAAAAAATTCCAACTAACTCCTAAAAGAGTATGCTCCCCACTAATTCGCATAGCTATACAAACCTTCCATGGTATTTAAATGGTTAATAAAAGTTTTATATTTTGCTTTAATACTAATTCAATTACATATAATCTCAAACTGAGACTGTTTTTTTAAGAAAATTACCGAACAAATATTTAATGAAAACTTATATTAATAATTTATATAGAAATACAATAAAAACAAATAAAGATCTATAAAATTTCTTATGATGTTAATTATTAAAAAGTTTTTAAATTATCTTATTAGTGTTTATAAATCATTTAAAAATGTCCCTCAATGTGTAGGTTTTTATTTTTTGTATTCAAAAAAACTTGTTATATTGTTCTATCATTTTATAAAATAAAAAAGGGTTAAAAATGGGGCATTTGAGGTCAAAATTAAATTATTTTTGAATAACGTTTTTTTTAAGAGTTGAAACGTAATTCACATTACCTTCTTCAGAATTCCCATGTTTTAAGTTAATTTTTTAATAATTTCTTGTTTTTCAAGTTTATTAATACGTTTTTTTTTATTATAATTTTTTTGTTTTAAAAATAATTTATTACAATAAATAATAATTTTAGGTTCCTCTTTTTTTATTTGAATAATTTCTTTTTCGTTTAAGTTTAATTCTTGTTTAAAGTCATATATATCTAATCGGTTTTTAAAAGCTAAGTCTTCTAACATATTTAAGTTTTCTGGTGTATAATTTCCTAAAAACATAAAATTAGAATTATAGTTTCCTATTTCAGATTGTTTAAATTTACGATTAACAGACATATAATTATTTTCCAACATTTTTAATACGTTACCACCATGTTTTTTATCAGAGCGAAATACATTTTCAATAAACCAATTTTTTGTTTTTTGAATGTTTTCAAAAGCAAAATTAGATTGATCAGTAATCATGGCAATTTTTTGTGGTCCCCATGAATTAATTAGTTGATTAGTTAATAATGCAGTTTTACCGGAATTGGAATTTCCTTGTATAAATAAAGTATTTTTTTTATTAGATTTATCTTTATTTATATTGTTTTCTAAAAAAAAATACTTACCAAATTTAGTACAAAATTCATTTATGTTTTCATTTTTTATGTTATCATTTAAATATTTCATCCATGTTTTTGGTTCTAATCTTTTTTTATTTTGTAAGTTGTTATATGTTTGATTATAATAACGAATACATTTTAATTTATTTAAATTTAATATTTCTAATTCTTTTTTATGTATAAAATAATCATATTCCATAATGTAAATCCCATCATTAAATTCAATAACATTATAATTAATTTTTTCGTTATAAACTAAATGGTTATTTTTTTTTAATAAATATTCTATTTGATTTATGTTGTTAATAAGGTTAGTCCATAAGTTTGAAAAATTAATAGATTCAAAATAATTATTATAAAATTGAACGATATCAGGAAGAATTTTAATAATGTAGTAATAATTACCTAAATAGATGTATGAAAATAAAGTATTATGATTTTTAATATATAGATTATTATTATTGAAAAACATGTTATTCATCATTAAATAAATGTTAATATAATATATAAGTAACATCTTTTGATTAATTTTTTGTACATTAAAATTAAAAGAAGATAATTGGTCATACTTACCTTTTATTTGTGTTTCAAATTTAAAATAATCAGCTAACTCATCATAATTACTTGTATCTAATTGTTCATTTGTTGTTTGGTTCTCACCAAAATGTTCCATTACTTTAATATGAATTGATTCATTTTGTTTACTAAAGTAATAGTAATAAAAATTATTGATGTTTGAATCAATAATATGTAATTCTTTAGATTGGTATCGCATATATCGTTTAATATCTAAGAATTCTTTTAAATAGTATAATTGAATGCCATCAAGCAATTGGTAACTATTTAAAATATCTAAAATAGTTACTTCAATTTCTTTATGATTTTCGGTAATAGACCTAATTCCTATTAAAATAAGCGCGTGATAGTCATTTTTTCGTTTACTTGTTTCTATTGTTGTAAAAGTAAAATCAATCATTTCAATATTAGATATCATTTTATTGGTATCATTTATTACAATATCCATCCATTGTTGCCTAGTATATTTTGTTCCAATAATTTCATTACATCGAATCCGACTTTCTTCTTGATCTCCTAGAAAATTAAGAGTTAAAGCAAAGAAGTGTGTACCTTTCTGTTGTAGTTCTTTTATAAATAAATCATAAAAGTTAAATAAAAATTTTTTTTTAATAAATTTTCTTTTTTGTTTTATTACTAATTTATTTTTATTTTGTATGTTATATGTTGTCATTTTTTTTCTAATTTACTACCTGTAAGAATATTTCTGTATAATCTTTCAGATTTAATTGATTATTTAAAATCAAATTTGTAATGTTTTCTTGATTTTTAATCAAAAAGGCATTTGCCCTTTCTTGCTCTTTTAAAACGGTGTCATATAAATTGTTGTCTATACGATATCCCGTTTTATTTAAGTACTGCGTTTGTTTGAGACCGATAATATTGTAATCGGATATTGGAATGCACATCTCCTCTCTAGGCCCCGGATTATTAGTAAAAAAATGTAAATAATCACAATTAGTATTTTTTTGTATAATTATGCTATATTTATTATTTATTTTACTAATAATCTCTTCCGGCATTAAGTCAGTAGTTTTTATGAATTTTATTTTTGATATACTTATTTTCAAAGTGTTTTTTAGGTTTAAACTTATAATTGCCTTCATTTTTTTTTTTTGTTTT
>JAFMBH010000063.1 GCA_017858735.1 Bacteroidota bacterium | reverse complement strand
ATTTTTTATTTTGAAAAAGGTTTGTAGTTCAAAAATTAATTGTAATTTTCAGTATGTTTAAACATACACTATGAAATGGCGAATTGACCCGGATCTCACCTTACCCTTACATCAACAAGTGGAAAAGATTATTCGCACTTTGGTAGAAAAACCTGAATATCAAAGTGGATTAATGTTTCCGAAAGAAGTAGATATTGCGAATGAATTAGGCATCGCCAGAAATACGGTCCGTACCGCTATCGCCAAGTTAGTACAGGAGGGTATTCTGGTTAGAAAAAAAGGCGTCGGCACCATGGTTGTCAGAAAAAAACTATTGACCCGATTGGATCACTGGTTTAGTTTTACGAAGGAAATGGAGGAGAAGGGACGGAAAATTATCAATTATAGGTTGGAGGTTAAATTGGTAAAAGCGCCCCCCGAATTAGCTGAGATTTTTCATATTAAACCTGATACCCGCGTAGTTGAGATTACCAGATTGAGAGGAGACGAGGAAAAACCTTTATTATTGAGTATCTCCTGGTTTCATCCCAGAACAAAAGTTCAAATTGAGCAGGATTTTACAAGACCCTTATATAAGGTACTGGAAGAAGAAAATAACGTGTATGTGACCCTTTCAAGGGAAGATATCAGCGCTATTGCAGCAACCAATGATTTAGCGGAAAATTTACAAATAAAACCCGGAGACCCCATTTTAACGAGAAATAGAACGGTTTATAGTTCTGATGGTCAGATTGTTGAGTATAATCAAGTTTTTTATAGGGGCGATGGTATTTCTTATTCGGTTGAGATTGGCCGATAATGGACAAAAATTAATTAAACTATTATGAAATGGAATGTACTTTTATTGCTTCAATGTTTACTTTTCGTTACGTCAAGTAGTTGGGCACAATCTGAAAAAGAACGCCTGATATCTGGTTCAGTTAAGGGTCAGGATAATTCAGAATCTCTAGTGGGGGTGAATATTACCATTAAGGGAACCGGTGTAGGCGTTGTTACAGACGAAAAAGGCCTTTATGAAATTAAAGCAAAGACCGGATCTTTACTGGTTTTTTCATATATCGGGTATGAGACGATAGAAATGACTGTAGGAGCTAAAGATGTTATCGATGTGCTCTTACTTCAGGAAGCTTCTGTACTAGAAGATATCGTGGTGGTTGCGTATGGGCAGGTGAAGAAAAGTGATTTGACAGGTTCAGTATCCTCCATTTCCGGTGAATCGATTAGTAGATTGGCACCCATTTCCGTGGATCAGGCACTACAAGGCAGAGCCGCTGGTGTCCAGGTAACTCAGGTCAGCGGAAGGCCTGGGGGTGAAACTTCTATAAGAATTAGGGGTACAAGTTCTATAAATGCTGGGAATGAACCTCTTTTTGTCATTGACGGTATGTTAATTACCAATGACAATGGACAGCTAAATGGTGGTGCCGTGGCAGGTTCTCCATTGAATGGATTAGCTTCAATTAATCCAGCAGATATCGAATCTATTGAAATATTGAAAGACGCTAGTGCAACGGCTATGTACGGTGCAAGAGGTTCTAATGGCGTAGTAATTATTTCCACAAAAAGAGGTAAGGCGGGTACTTCGCGCATTAGTTTTGATTCTTATCAAGGCATACAAACGGTAACAAAAAAACTGCCGATGTTAAATGGTCAGGAATTTGCCCAATATATGAATGCCTTTAATGCAGACGCTAAATTACCTGTCGATGTTCGTTATTTTATTCCGGAAAGAATTGGACAAGGTACTGATTGGCAAGAAGCTATATTTAGACAAGCTAGAATGCATAGTTATCAATTGAATGTTTCAGGAGGTAATACAAAAACAAAATTTGCCGTTTCAGGGGGCTATGTTTCACAAGATGGTATTATTTTAAACTCTGATTTTAAAAATTATACTTTTAGAATAAATATTGATCAAGAAGTTAATTCCTGGATAAAAACAGGAGCAAGTTTGAGTAGTAGTAATATTCAATCTCGTGGTGTATTAACAGGTGCTCAAAGCAGTGGTACAGGGGTCCTCTTGCCTGGTGCGGTAACAACAGCCTTACTTTTCCCTTCTTCTTTGCCTGTCCTGGATTCCACCCGAGCAGGTGGATATACTTATCAGGATGACAGAGGAAGAAACCTGGCAAATCCAGTGGCAGATGCCTTAGAAACAGACAATATTTCAACGAATGTAAGAACTATTGGTAATTTTAATACCACATTTACCCTGGCAAAGGGATTAGAGTTTAAAGTAAATCTTGGTGCAGATGTATTTTCAGTAAGTGAAAACAGATTCGTCCCAAATTTCTTGAAAAGAGGCGAAAGTACCAATGGTGCAGCTGTCCTGGCCAGAATTAATGGCCGCTCCTGGCTGGCAGAATATACGATGAATTATAATAAGACCATTGGAAATAATCAATTGAATTTTCTTATTGGAAATACTTATCAGGGCTTTTTTAGCGAAAGGATTTTTCTGTTTACTTTTGATTTTCAAGATAATAGAACAGGTTATCATTCAATAGCGGCAGGTCTGAATCCTCAACCTCCGGGAAACGGAGAATCAACCTGGGGGATGATTTCCTATTTGAGTAGAGTGAACTGGACGCATAAAGACAAGTTGCTTTTTACTTTAACAGGTAGAGTGGATGGTTCTTCTAAATTTGGTATTAATAATAAATACGGATTCTTTCCCTCCGCTGCTCTCGCTTATAAATTACATAAGGAATCTTTTATCTCTGATTTGGATATATTTTCAACCCTTAAGGTTAGATTAAGTTACGGCATCATAGGTAATCAGGAAATTGCTTCTTTCTCATCATTGGCAACGATTGGTAATCTCGGAGAGGGTGTTTTCGATGGGACGGAATTTTATAAAGGTAAAGAACCTTTACGCTATCCTAATCCTGATTTGAAATGGGAGAGAACTCATCAGGCAGATTTAGGCTTGGATATGGAATTCAATGACGGTAAGATTTCCGTTGTTTTTGATGTTTATCAGAAAAGAACGCGTGATTTATTACTTTATGCCCCATTGCCTACAACTTCTGGATTTGGATATTACCTCACAAATATTGGGGGACTTAAAAATACAGGGGTGGAATTGGCATTGACAACCACGAATATAGATTCCAAATTGTTTTGGACCACAACCTTTAATGTTTCCCATAATAGAAATATAATTACAGCTCTGGCGTCAGAAAGAGACATTCCGATTGGCGGTATCCTGAATGTTCCAACAGGTTGGAGTATTTTGAAAAAAGGAGAGGCCATAGGTACTTTTTATGGATATAAATCTGCTGGATTGTTTCAGTCTGCAGAAGAAATTAAATCTTCAGCAAAAATAAAAGGTCAAACCCCTGGTTTGGGCGACAGGAAATATGTGGATCTAAATGGAAGGGATGCCAAAGGGGTATTAACAAATAGTCCGGACGGATTTATTGACGAGGCTGACAGAGTGCCCATCGGTCAGGCGATGCCCGATGTAACTTTTGGGATTATAAATAACTTTAGATTTAAAGGATTTGACTTTTCCTTTTTTATTCAGGGTATGGCGGGTAATGATTTAATTAATGCAAATTTATTTGAAATCGGTTCCTTAAATGGTGAGACAAATATCTTAAAGGAATATTGGGAAAATAGATGGACCCCGCAAAATACAAATACCATTTATCCTAAAGTTAATCCTTCTGAACGAAATATTTTTAGTGATGCTCAAGTTGAATCTGGTTCATTTATTCGTATTAAAAATATTTCGCTAGGTTATACCATACCAGCTTCTTTGTTGAAAAAGATTCGTATAAATCAGTTGAGGATTTATGCATCGGCCAATAACATTTACAATTTCACTAAATATAGTGGATTTGACCCCGAATTATTTGCATTTGGTCAAAGTAGTTTACTCCAAGGGGTAGATTATGGCGGCTACCCCATGTCAAGAACCATTTTTGCTGGCATTCAAATTTCATTCTAATGTTAACATATAATAAATTAATTCCTACCAGGATTTTACTCGTCTTTTCGATCCTTGCGATTTCACTCCCTACCTGTAAGAATTTACTGGTAGAAGATCCAAAAGATCAGGTCTTTATTGAGAATTTTTTCAAAACAGAAAATGATGCAATCGCTGCCGTAAATTCCATTTATGCGGTGTTAAACTCAACAAGTTTTGCCCCAACCTTTGGCGGTGCTTTTCATAGTAGTTATTGGGTAATGTCTGGCTTAGCCTCCGATGAAATGGAAAATAGATTAGCAGGTTCCATTGAATTGGATGAGTTGGATCAATTTAGACACAAACCTGTAAATGGCACCGTTCGGGATTTTTGGATAAATGGTTACAAAGGAATCAGTAATGCTAATTTTGCCATTGCAGGAATTCAGGATATGAAAATGGATGAAAAACTAAAATCCAGGCTGATAGGTGAAGCACGATTCCTCAGAGGTTTACTATATTTTGATTTGGTAAGACTTTTTGGCGATATCCCTTTGATGTTGAGTATAACAGATCCGGTTTATCCTAAAAAAGCGGTAAATACAGCTATTTATGAACAGATAATTCTGGATTTATCCTTTGCGGAGAAAAATCTGCCCACCTCTTATCCTGCAAATAATGGCAAAGGAAGGGCTACTTCCGGCGCTGCAAAAGGTCTTTTGGCGAAGGTGTTTTTAACCCAAAAAAACTATGCTAAGGCGATCTCCTATTGTAAAGACATCATTACGTCCGGTCAATATAGTTTATGGGCAGATTTTAAGGATGCCTTTAAAATTCCAAATACCAATGGGAAAGAAGCCTTATTTACGGTTGGCTTTGGAACAGGAAATAATAGTATCTCCTTTTGGGAAGTTGGCCAATTTAATGTTCGGCTTTTGCCAAAAGAACTTACTGAATCTGTAGCGAATATCAATGCGCAAGGATGGCAAGTAGCAACTAAATCCTTGTTAAATGCTTATGATCCTCTCGACCGTCGCAGGGAAGTTACCCTATTGACGGAGGTTTCTTCCAAAAATGGGGGTAAAATTACTATCGAACCTCATATTCAAAAATATTGGGACAAAATAACAGAACCTCAGGGTGGAAACACTGAAAACGATTTTCCCTATTTACGCTATGCCGATATTCTATTAATGTATGCCGAGGCCCTTAATGAACAAAATAACGGCCCTACTACTGAAGCTTATGATGCAATTAATGCCATAAGAAAAAGAGCCAGGTTTGATGGTGCAAAGGAAAGGCCGATTTTGCCTAATCTAAGCGGATTGAATTATACTCAATTTAAGGAAAGGTTGTTAAATGAACGACGTCTTGAATTTGTTGGCGAAGGTCAAAGATGGTTTGATTTGGTGCGTTTCAATCAATTGGAGTCTGCTGTGAAGGCCGCAAAATCTAAGGCTATACCTATGGCATTTCATAAATTGTTTCCCATTCCACAGGAGGAAGTTGATTTGAATAACAATTTATTACCCCAGAATCCTGGTTATTAATATCCAATTATGGCTTTTGTAGGTATAGATGTGGGTGGTACCAGAATTAAATTAGGCTTGGTAAAACAAAAAAAAATGGTTAGTTCCTCCGTTTTTGAGGTGAAGAATAATCATTCGTTAGAAGCTAATTTGCCTCTAATAATAGAGGAAATTAAAGCGCTAAGTTTTGCTTTTGATGCGTCGGAGCCCATTGAAGGTATCGGTATGGCTCTTCCTTGCCTTATAGATCATAAAAAAAATAAAATTCTTTCTGATTATGTAAAATATCCGGACGCAAAAAATATGGATCTGGAAGCTTGGTTTTATCAATTTTATAAGGTTCCGTTTATAATTGAAAATGATGCCAGAGCGGCATTGGTTGGTGAAATAGAGGGGATTGAACATGGAACAAAGGATGCGGTTTTGGTAACCTTTGGCACCGGCATTGGGACGGCGGTTCTTTCAAATGGGGCCATGCTTAGAGGGTTCAATCAATTCGCTGGTAATCTTGGCGGTCATCAAACTATTGATGTTTTTGGTGATAAATGCAATTGCGGTGATATCGGTTGTTCCGAATCATTAGCGTCTGGCTGGGCTTTGCATTCCATTTTAGAGACTGAAAAATCGTATGAAATGAGTAGCCTTTCCAAGATTAGAAATCCTAAGATGAAGGATTTATTCAAAGCAGCTGACGAAGGTGATACATTGGCAAAGTCCGTTTACAACAGATATCTAAAAGCCTGGTCATACACACTGAAAAATCTGGTCTATGCTTATGATCCCGAATATTTAATATTGGGAGGAGGAGTTATGACAGATGGCGAAAATTTAAAAGAGTATTTTCAGACTTTTATAGACAAAGCCAACTGGTTAGGTCATTTTACGGTAAAAGTGGTTTTAGCACAAAACCCCGATTGGGCAGGTGTCATAGGCGCTGCCATTTTAGCACAAGAAAAAGAAATAGCACATTGAGTCAGGAATACGATAAATATCCAGCGGTTAATATCCCTGGGAATTGGAATTTACCACAGGGTTGGGATGCAATAAAACAAGCGTTTTTTGCAAGTATAGCGCCATTGGAAAATGTTAAAAAGATGATTGTAGTTGAAACCTATCAGGGAGCTCCAATCATTGAATTAGCTAAGCATTTTCAAGAAATATTTAAAGCAGATAACGTTGTTTTGACAACAGACCTCTTTTTAGATACTAAAGAAATTATAGATCTTACTTTTCCCGATGTAACAGATGACAGGATTTTTGGTAAAATGACCCATTTAGATATTTTGGATTTTTTTGATAAATCAAAAATAGACCAGTTTGAAAAGGCCATTGAAAATGAAAATGCTGGTGTATATATTTTAGTAGGTCCTGGTGCAAGTAAGTTATACGCTAATCCTTATTTGTTTATATATTATGATTTATGTAGATGGGAGTTACAGCTTAGAATGCGAAGACATCTTGTTGGAAATTTAGGCTTATCTAATCTTGAGGATTCATTTTCCGTAAAATATAAACGCGGCTATTTCGTCGATTGGCGCGTTTGTGATGATGTGAAAAGGGAAACGTATGATAAATGGGATTTTTATATCGACGGAAATGAGCTGGGGAATCCCAAAATGTTGAAAGCCAACGATTATAAAAATGCGCTGGCCATTACCGTTAGTCAACCATTTAGGGTTGTTCCATTTTTCGACCCCGGACCATGGGGAGGACAGTGGATTATGGAAAAATTCAATATGGATAGAAAGGCTCCAAACTATGCATGGGGTTTTGATTGTGTTCCAGAGGAGAATAGTCTTTTCCTTCAATTTGGAAAAGTGAGCATTGAAACGCCTGCTATAAATCTGGTGTTTTTTGAGACGATATCCTTATTAGGTGAAAATGTCGTCGATCAATTTGGGGCAGAATTTCCCATAAGATTTGATTTATTGGATACTGTTAAAGGTGGAAATTTAAGTTTACAGGTTCACCCCTTGAAATCATACATCAAGGAAAAATTTGACATGGACTACACACAGGACGAGAGTTATTACATACTCGATGCTGAACCTGATGCCAAAGTATATTTAGGATTTAAGGAAAATATCGAACCAGAAAAGTTTATTGAAGAACTTAATTTGGTTCAAACCAATAATGGCTCTTCTTTTCCTGCGGAAGACTATGTAGCCACTTTTCCTGCAAAAAAACATGACCATTTTTTAATTCCAGCAGGAACCATTCATTGTTCAGGAACAGGAAATCTGGTGCTGGAAATAAGTGCCACCCCCTATATTTTTACTTTTAAATTATGGGATTGGGCAAGACTGGGATTGGACGGCCTACCAAGACCCATAAATATAAAACATGGAATTCCAAATTTAATATGGGATAGAAAAGAAACCTGGGTAGCAAATAACCTGGTAAATCAATTTGAACCTCTTGAAGAAGGAGATGGATGGAGAGAGGAAAAGACAGGTTTACATGAAAGCCAGTTTATTGAAACAAGAAGGCATTGGTTTCAAAAAACGGTTCATCATCATACCAATGGTACGGTTCAGGTATTCAATCTGGTAGAAGGAGACGAAGTGGTTGTGGAGAGTCCAGCCCAGGCTTTCGAACCAATACATATACATTTTGCGGAGACTTTTATTGTTCCTGCTAAAATTGGCGCATTTACCGTTAGGCCATTAAATGAAAACAAATCGCATGGCACCATTAAAGCATACGTTCGTTCCTAAATAACTTAAAACCTGGAATTATGACTGATTCAACAAATGAAAAAATTAATCTGAAAGTAGTTTATCTGCTAACTTCAGTAGCTGCTCTGGGTGGCTTATTATTTGGCTATGACACTGCGGTCATTTCTGGGGTAATAGGACTTTTAGAAACAAAGTTCGAGTTAACGGCATCAATGAAAGGGTGGGCAGCTTCTTCTGCTATCGTTGGCTGTATTTTTGGCGCCATGTTTGCAGGTGGTGCAAGTGATAAATGGGGGCGAAAAAAAGTATTGATGGTTACGGCCATTCTATTTGGCATTTCTGGTATAGCTTCTGCCATTCCTAATAATCTTACTGAATTTACCATTGCCCGATTCATAGGGGGGTTAGGTATTGGTGCTGCCAGCATGTTATCCCCTCTGTATATTACGGAATTAGCACCAGCATCCATTAGAGGGCGCTTGGTTTCACTTTACCAACTAGCCATTGTTCTGGGCATTTTATTGATATTTTTTGTAAATCTTCTTATTCAAGGAATGGGCGATGAAGCCTGGAATGTTGAAATAGGCTGGCGTTATATGTTAGGTTCCGGGGTAATTCCTGCGATCCTTTTCTGGATAGCTATTTTCTTTGTACCGGAGAGTCCCCGTTGGTTGATGAAAGCTGGAAGAGAAGACGAAGCATTGGTTATCTTACAAAAAATAAATGGCCATCACAGTGGCCTGGAAATACAAAGGGAGATTAGAGAAACGTTGGGCGAGGAAAATGGAACCCTGAGAGAATTATTTAGTGGAACTTTTCGCCCTGCTATTTTTATAGGCATGCTTCTGGCCATTTTTTCTCAGGTTCAAGGCATAAATGCCATTATGTATTATGCTCCGGATATTTTTAAACAAGTAGGTTCTGGAAATGAAAGTGCTTTTCAACAAACGGTTATTGTTGGTATCATCAATGTGGCTTTCACTTGGGTAGCCATTTATTTTGTGGATAAATGGGGCAGGAAATCACTGTTGCTTTGGGGTGGGGCCGGCATGGCCATCAGTCTGTTCATGGTAGGTGCTGCCTTTCAATTTAATTGGTCCGGACTTATTATTTTGATATTTATTCTTGCCTATGTGGCTTGTTTCGCCGCTTCTTACGGGCCGGTAACCTGGGTGGTCATCGCTGAAATTTTCCCGATTAAATTAAGAGGTCTGGCCATGTCAGTTTCCACTTTAATCCTTTGGGTGGCTGTTTATTTTGTAACTCAGTTCTTCCCCATTTTACTTGAGCTTATGGGCCCTGCTTATACTTTCTGGTTTTTCTTCCTAATGTCTTCAATGGCCTTTTTTTATGTGTTGAAAATGGTTCCTGAAACTAAAAATAAAACGCTAGAGGAAATTGAACATTCCTGGTCTAAATAATTCATCTGATTTTATGAAAAATATATACTTTATCCTATTACTTATCTATCTCTTTCAATGGGACGGTTTAAATGCCCAGAAAAAAGAGCCAGTGGATTATGTAGATCCTTTAATGGGCACTCATGATAGTCGATGGATGCAATTTCCAGGGCCTACCATGCCTTTTGGCATGGTTAAATTAAGTCCCGATAATGAGCGTTCCGGGTGGAAAGCCGGATATGAGTATGATGTGCCTAATATTGCGGGTTTTAGTCATATTCATGAATGGACGATGGACGGTCTCCTGGTGATGCCTACCGTAGGTAAATTGATGATTGAACCAGGGACAGAAAAAAATCCCGACCTAGGTTATCGCTCCAGAATTGATAAAAAAACAGAACTTGCTCAGGCTGGATATTATAAGGTTAATCTTACTGATTATGCCATTGAGGCAGAGTTAACAACGACAACCCGTGCTGGCTTCCAACGATATACGTTTAATAGAGTAGATTCTGCCAGAATTTTGATCGATCTTCAAATCGATTCTGAGTATGGTTCGGAAATTAAAATGGCTGAAATAACAAGGGTTTCAAATACCGAAATCGAAGGTTATTCCTATCAACAAGCATTAAGAGGTGCTGGCTATAATGAATATATTGTTCATTTTGTTATTCAATTTGATAAACCTTTTAATTCCTTTAATGGATGGACCAGAGATGGGGTTCAAAGAAACGTGAATAAAATTTTCTCGGGTTGGGATCATACAGATATTGGTGCGTTTGTTCAATTTAATCTTAAAAAGGGAGATCAGGTTTTAGTTCGTTCCAGCTATTCCCTGGTGAGTATTGAACAGGCAAGACTCAATCTGACAACAGAAATTACCGATTTGTTTGGTTGGAACTTTGATGCTGTCAGGTTAAATGCAAGAAAAACGTGGAATGACCTGTTAGGTAAAATAGAAGTTGAAACCTCGAATGAAATAGATAAAAAGAAATTTTACACAAATCTTTATCGATGCTATGCGGGTAGAACCATTTTAAGTGACGTAAATGGCAAATATGTTGACATGTTTGAAAAGGAGCAGCAGTTAAAAGATCCGGGTTCACCTATGTTAAGCGGAGATGCATTTTGGAATACTTTCTGGAATTTAAATCAACTCTGGACGCTCGTTACACCTGATATAGCTAATCAATGGGTTCGTTCTGAACTTGAAATGTATGATAAAGGCGGCTGGCTTTCAAATGGTCCGGTTGGCCTGGAATATTCTGGAATTATGGTGGCTTCCCATGAAATTCCGCTGATTGTAAGTGCTTTTCAAAAGGGCATTCGAAATTATGATGTAGAAAAAGCATGGCAAGCGGTTAAACATACCCAAACGGTTCAGGGAATTTTTCATCCTGGCGGTGGCGTTGCCGGAAATAGGGAGTTATCAGATTATATGAAATTTGGCTATGTTCCTTATGAATCTGGCCCTACCTCCAATACCCTGGAGTATGCTTTTGATGATTGGTGCGTCAGTGAAATGGCAAAATCATTAGGTAAAATGGAGGACCATTATTATTTTAGGCATCGCGCCAATAACTATAAGAATATTTGGGACCCTTCAGTAGGTTACATGAATCTTAAATTGATGAATGGCAAATTCAAATCCGATTTTAATCCGAATTGTTGTACCACTTTTCTTGGCTCAGGTTGGGTGGAAGGAAATGCATGGCAATATTCCTGGTTTGTTCCCCACGATCTAAAAGGCCTTATCTCGTTGATGGGAAAAGATACTTTTAATTCCAGATTAGAAGAAGGTTTTATTACTTCGCGAAAATGGAAATTTAATTCGGAATATACGAGTGAAAATAGTTTGCTTGCTATGGGCGTGCTGCCTATAAATCATGGGAATCAACCAAATATGCAAGCTGCCTACCTTTTCAATTATTCCGGAAAACCATGGTTAACGCAAAAATGGGCGAGGGAAATAATGGATGTTTTTTATGGTACAACTCCACATGATGCCTGGCCTGGCGATGAAGACCAGGGGCAAATGGGTGCCTGGTATGTGATGAGTGCTATGGGTCTTTTTGAAATGAGAGGTGGTGCCGATGTACATCCTACCTACGAACTGGGAAGTCCTATTTTTGATAAGGTAACAATCCACCTGGACCCAAATTATTATCCAGGGGGTAAATTTATCATTGAAACATCAAATAATAGCAGCCAGAATAAATACATACAATCTGCTTCCTTAAATGGAAAAATGCTTAATAAACCTTGGTTTTATCATGATGAATTGGTTAAAGGGGGTACGTTGAAAGTTAATATGGGACCTAATCCGGCGTACGATTGGGGAGCTAAATCTTCTGATGCGCCCCCTTCCATGTCTGAAGAATAAATAGATTATGAGCACAAATTTGTTCAAAATGCTGGTTTATACATATATCTTTTCTACTGCCTCGTGTAGTAAAAAGATAGAACCCCTTTTTGTTCAATTGTCAGAAAATCAATCAGGGGTTCATTTTAAAAATGGAATTTCAGAATCAGACACAAATAATATTCTTACCTACTTATATTACTATAACGGCGGGGGCGTAGCTATTGCCGATTTTAATATAGACGGATTGCCCGATATTTTTTTTACGGGAAATGAAACTACCTCTGCATTGTACCTGAATAAGGGTGGTTTGACATTTCAGGATGTCACGCTTTTAGCTGGTGTATCTACCAATCAATGGATTACCGGAGCAACCGTAGTGGATATTAATGGCGATCAATTGCCAGATCTCTATCTTTCTGTTTCTGGTAGCCAAAAGGCAGAAAATCGAAAGAACTTGCTCTTTGTTCATCAGGGTTTGAAAAATGGAGTACCTTCCTTTATTGAAAAGGCTGCTGAATATGGGATTGCAGATACTGGATATGCTACCCAATCTGTTTTTTTTGATGCTGATCTTGATGGTGATCTCGATTTATATATTCTAAATCATGGCAATGAAAGGGAAAAAGTAAATACGCCACTCCCCGAAGAAAAAGGGGCTCCCGAGTCGGACAAATTTTATGTTAATAATGGGGATGGTTCTTTTTCTGATATTTCTGAAAAAGCAGGTATTTCTGATATGGCTTATGGTTTAGGAATTGCTATTGCCGATGTGAATTCAGATGGACTACCCGATATATTTGTCGCCAATGACTTTATTGCCAATGACAAATTGTATATCAATCAGGGAAATTTATCCTTTAATGATGAAGTACATAATTATCTGCCTTACCAGTCTTACAATAGTATGGGATGTGATTTTGGAGACATGGATAATGACGGATTTCCAGAATTATGGGTTTTAGATATGTTGCCATCAAATTTGAATGATTTTAGACAAATGGCAGGGAGTATGACTTCATTCAAATGGGAATATATGCTAAAAATGGGGTATTCTCCCCAATATATGAGAAATACATTCTATCAACACAAAGGGATTATTCCTAACGAGAATGCTCTTGTTTTTCAAGAATCAGCCAGGCAGAAATCGATAGAAGCTACTGATTGGAGTTGGGCTGTGTTAATGGCAGATTTTAATATGGATGGCCTGAAAGATGCTGTCGTAACAAATGGTTATTTCCGGGATATCACAGATATTGATTTCATTCAATTTTCTAAATCTTTTGCTAGTTTCAAAGATTTAAAGAATGCCAATATCTCTTTATTGAATGAAATTAGAAAAAGACCTTCTCTTTCAGCAGAGAACAATCTATTCTTACAAAGTAAGTCAGGTGTTTTTTACAAATCTTCTCTCATTAATAATAAAGAGCCAGATTGCTCCCAGGGAATGGCGTATGCTGATTTTGATTTAGATGGGGATTTGGATTTGGCAATAAATCATCTCAACAAACCAGCGTCGATTTTAGAAAATAAAAGTAACCAACAAAAGGATTTTAACTTTTTACAAATAAAGTTGAAGGGTTCACCTTTGAATTATTCAGGTATTGGGTGCAAAATTACTTGTTTTACTAAACAACAAAAGCAAGTTTTTTGGCAGTTTCCAGTGAAAGGATTTCAATCACATGTTTCTGAGATTATAAATATAGGTTTAGGGAAATCACAAAAGGTGGACAGCCTTTTTGTTAAATGGCCAAATGGTAATATTTCATCTTATTATAATATTCAGGGAAATCAGAAAATGGATGTATCTATTAGCGACAAATCAAAGTTATTAAAATATTCTTCTCCCATTGAAGATATTGGTAATAAGCCATTTATTTCAGAATCAGTATGGTTAAAACTAGTTTCAAATGAAATGAGTGCAAGGGATAAAAGCGCTTATCCTCTCCTTATTTCAAGAAGTGTTTTATTGAAAAATCCACTGGCAGTTAATCCGGAAACTAAAGAAGATATTATAGAATTTTACGTAAACAGTAAATTATATTTTACTAAAAATGGGGTTATCGAAGACAGTACCATCTTAGATGCAACCTTTGATAATACAGTGCGCAAGGCTATTTTTTTGGATTGGAATGTTGACGGAAGGAATGATTTGGTGAGGATTCATGGTTCTGAGGAGGGTGATTTCAACAAATCAACCCCATCTATTTCAGTATTTCTAAGACAAAAAAATAAGTCCTGGACAAAATTATCTAATGTCTGGCTGCCATCGGGTGAAAATTTTAGCACTGCCCGGCCTGTTGAAATAAAGAAGGGGGAATTTTTATTGCTATGTGGGGGTGGAATGAGCTTGAAAAGTTATCCGAAGGGAGGTAAATCAGTTTTATATCATATTAAAAATGGGAAAATGTCCCAAATAGGTGTTCCGGAATTGAGCGGATTATTGCCTGTAAAAGATGTTGCCTGGGCAGATTTGGACAAAAATGGCTTTCAAGATATGATTTTAGTTGGGGAGTGGGCTAGTCCAGTTATATTCTTTCAAACAAGGTATTTAACCTTTGAAAAGTACGATTTAGGTGGGAATAAAAAGAACCTACAAGGATGGTGGAGATCTGTTTTACCTGCCGATGTAGATGGAGACGGAGATATAGATTTGCTTTTAGGAAATGAAGGTTTAAATAATAGATTTAAAATTTCATTGGATAATCCACTTTATCTTTTTTCAAAGGATTGGGATAAAAATAATAGCAATGATCCTATTCATGCCGTGAGTTTGGATGAAAAAATATATCCAGTCCATTTTTTAAATGAAATGGTGCAACAGATACCAGTGTTTAGATTTAAATATAATAACTATAAAGCGTTTACAGAAAGTACTGTTGAACAGGTAGTTACAAAAAATGGACTTAAAAAATCTGAGAAATTCGAAGTAAATGAATTTGCTTCGGTTTGGTTAGAAAATAAAGGAAAAGGATCGTTTGTATCCCATTATTTGCCTGCCATCTTACAGTCGGCACCCTTAAATGGTTTTATTGACGTCAGTGTTGATGATGTTAATCCACTTATCCTTTGTTTTGGAAATGATGAAAAAGCGGATATCCACACTGGCCTTCAGTTAGGTTTAGATCCAGTTTTGTTACAATGGCATAATGGCTTAAAATATTTGGAGGGTAAAAATATTGGATTGTTTTCGAGGGGAATTATAAATGAGATGATTTCTTTCGGAAATTCTAATAGTCCTAAAATCCTGATTTCGAAGGAAGAGGATGGAAATCAAACGATTAGCACGATTAAAAATAATTTTTCACATATTAATTTTTTCCAACATGAATAATTTATTAAAAATTCCCTCATTAGCGGGATTATTCCTCTTATCACTGTCCTTAGTTTTTACTTCATGTAAAAAGGAAGATCCGCCAGTGCCTACCATTTCTTTATCACTGGAGAGTTTTAAAGGAAAAGTGGGAGAAAAAACATCTACCATTGCTACCGTTAATGCATTAGCGGGTTTCAAGGCATTAAGGGTTACCAAATATGTTGGTACCACCATTGATAATACCTTTGGAACGGCAGGTGTGTTATCAGTGACCTCCAATACTTATGCCCTGGAATATACGCTTGCGGCAGAAGGTCTTACTGCACCTATTCGATTTAATTTTACGGGAGAGGATTTACTGGGAAGAACAGTAAGTACAGATTTTGTTATTACCACTGAGGTTTCCGTCAAATACTTATTGACTACCTTTAACTGGCAATGGACTTCAAAATTAGGAAAAATATTTTCATTGACAGAAGCTGAAAGCGAGCAAATTCTTGCTTGTGAAAAGGATAACTTTTATATTTTCAGTCCTGATGGAACAATGAAAATTAATTATGGTGCCATTACTGGTACTGGAGGTGGAACATGTGATTTCGATGGACTACGTGTAGAAACTAAATGGTCTTTAAATGCTGATGAGACGGTATTAACGATTGATGCTGTTAACGTATTTAATCCAAGCGACGTTCAAAAACAAGTTTATAAAATTAAAACTTTTGGTACCACTGAAATTCGTTCAACTCAAAATGTAGATTTGACCGTTTTTGGAGGTATTGCTTATGATTGGACTTTCGTCTGGAAAGTAAAGGCAAAATAATCTAACTTTTTATTTTCTATTTATTCCTCTGTCAGTTTTGATTGACAGAGGATTTTTTTTTCTTGTAAAAAGCATAAAAAGCTATTTATCCCAAATGATTTTTAAAAACCTGGGATAATAAATGGAAGCATCTTTTTTAATGTCATTCCAAAAATCAAAAGTAATGGTATTATAACTAATTAATAACTCTCCTTTAGGAGACAAAACAGGATGAGCTTTAGCGTTGTAAGTAAGCAGCCCATTTTTACTCTCGGGCGTTTCGTATAATTCAATAACTTCACCAAAAGGACCGTAAGGAGTCTGACCAATTCTTGCACCTACTTTTTCAGATAGCCCCAAAATCTGAAAAATCAATAAATATCGACCATCGTCGAGCAGAGTCAGGCTTAATTCATTGGAAACATGATTAGTAATTGGACTTATTTTAGAAGGATTAGGTTGCCAATGATTACCATCCCAATATTGCCAGGCATCAAATTGGGTGAAAAAATCAGGTTTTATGCGGGCGGCAACTAATTTTTTATCCTTGTCAAGGCAACCATAAACATAAAGGTACCCATCTGGGTTTTTAGCGCCCGCCCATTTTGTATTTACAAAAATACCCGCACCAAAATTTACAGGGCCCCACAGAGGATGAACAATATGTAAGGGTGTTTTAATGATTCTACTGGCATTGGACTGCTTAGGGGCAATGGCTAAAATGGAAACATCCGTTTCTTCAAAATCAAAGACATTTGGTCCTGTTTTTCTAATATGATAGGCAAAAATAAAAGTAGAATCTTTCATTTCCTTATTAACAAAGCCATCTCCTAACCAAAAATACGTCCCTTTTGCAGTTAATTCAGGCGGAGGAATAAATCTGGAAATTGGTTTGTTTTCAGAATTTGTAGGAATTGAAAATGTAATTGGGGCTGGAGAACTACCTGTGTTTTCCCAATATCCTAAGGAATTATTAACCATTATGGTATTTGAATCAGGAATATTGTTATTTACAGAGCCAATAAAAGAATCACTAAAATGAAACCATACTTTTGAATTTTTTGACAGATTGGTTTCTCTTCCGCTTTTAGCTATGGTAAAAATTCCATCTCCTCCAAACCAACCATTATTCCTTTTAAATTGATTCGTCCATTCAGGAGCAGGTTCAACATGATAGGCAGGCAATTTAGACAGATTGGCCTGTTGACAAAATGAAGGTGAAACCAACAAAACAGATGAAAATATAATAAAGAGTGATAACTTCTGCATAAAATCAATGAATTTTACTATTGCCAGTTTTTGACAGTTATGAATTTTGGTCTATAGTTATCTGCATTTTTAAAGACATCGGCAAAGTTAAAACTATTGATATTATAGGAAATTAATAAAGTGTTGGGATCCCCAGTTTCTTCATGCACAAAGGCATTGTAGGTGTAAATAGATTCCATTCTCTCGGGCGTGCAATAAAGAATCAATGGTTTTTGAAATGGCCCTGTGGGAGAGGAGGAAGAATATCGCGTTATTTGTTTACTAAATAAATTTCCCTGACTAATCAGATAATAGATATTTCCTCTTTTTATGACTGAATATTGATCGGAAAGATCAGGTAAAGAACCTTTTGCCTGACTAATATCGTTACTCCAACCATTTTGAGTATAGTAGGACCATGTTTGGGAAAGGCTTCCTTTTGGACATCTGGCTACATGGAAAAGCTTTGAGAAGCCTATTTTTTCTGAACCATACAGATAGATGTAGTCATTATCAATTAATACGGAAGTTCCATAGTTTATTTTCATATTATTAATTTTCCTTTCCCAGGAAACTTTTTTCAGATCGGGCAGTGTATATTTTATTAAATCAACGGCGGCATATTCAAAAGCCCATGCTCCGGTGCCATTTTTTTTCATGGCAAAGAAAAGTAATTCCAATGTATCCTTGTTTACTTGTCCATGGGCTGGCCAATACCACCAATCTGATTCAGGAGGTCGGGCAAATGCTTCCGTTATTGTTCCATTTCCACCCATGATCGTTTTCATCTCTGAACCATTTTGTATCATAAGGGAATTATTATACATTCTTCCACCGCTTCGACTTCTGTCAGCAGATACTGTGCCCAAAAAGGTATCCCCAAATATCCAAAGACGTCTTTTATCAGGTAATAATATGGAAAGTGTGCCATCGGATCCCGTCCATCCATCCCCAAATCGGGTAAATAAATTATTATAATAGGTGGATAATTCCACCGTGACAGTGCTGTCCCAACATTGTTTTTCCGGAGGTAGCGTCGGGGTAGTCCCCGTTGAATTATCTTTTGTTGTGTCTATTGGTGTTGTTGTATTTTCTCCACTCGTTGGTTTAACCGGATAAAATGAACCACTCGTGAAATCCATGGCAGGATCTTCACATGAGAAAATTAATAATGAAAATAAAATAAAAAAATAAGGGCTTTGGTGTCGCATTTTTATTTGTTGAAATTCTTTTAAATATACAAATAAATAGGCTAACGATTAATTAAAAGATTGGCATTTTAAAAAATAAATATTGTTGTATTACCTATTAAAATCTTACGGCTTAAATGCCGCCACATCGACAACAAGGCCCTGAAAAATGACCGATTCCAATTGGGACAAATTTTCATGTTTTTTGTGAAGTTCAAAAAGGTTATTTTCATTTAATACATACTGTAACATCCAATGTTCTTCGGGATGGATTATCCAGTATTCCCGAACCAGGGAAGCCTGGTAAGCTTCAAATTTCTCATGCATTTCAATCTGCCGATTACCTGGAGATAATATTTCAACTACAAGGTCAGGGGCACCTTTTATCCCTGATTTTTCTAATTTTAACAGGTCACAAATGACACCTAGATCGGGTTGAACCACAGTTTTGTAAACATTTCCTTTTTTGCCCACAGGAAGTCGGACATCAAAAGGGGCAATAAACAAAAAGCAAGTTTTCCCTTTGAAATAATTATTAAATCCAACGGCTAATTCAATAGATAAGGATTGATGCGGTGTATTTGGCGCACTCATTGGGAAAATCTTCCCCATGATGATTTCTACGCGCTCCTGAAACTGCCATTTCATATAGTCTGAATAACTATACTCAAAAGAATCCTCATTTAATTGATTGAGCCGGGTAATCTCCGGAAATTTATATTCTTTCATTTCCAATGTGCTAATGGTTTATATTCAGCAACGTCGACAATTAATTCAGGAAAAATAACCGATGTTATTCGGGATAAATTTTCATATTTCTTATGTAGCTCAAATTTCAAATTATTATTCAATACATACTGTAACATCCAATGTTCTTCGGGATGGATTATCCAGTATTCCCGAA
>JAFMBH010000013.1 GCA_017858735.1 Bacteroidota bacterium | reverse complement strand
TAACTGCTTAATCTTCAAATCTGCATCGTTTTCTTTTTTGCTCAAACTTATTAACACTCTTAATTTAAATGAGTTAACCAATTTTTGCCATTTTACAAGATTGCCATTATAGAACCAATCACCATCTACTTTCTGCCCACCCTTTTGGATTAATGCAGCAAAATCGCTGTTTGATTCTTCCAACCATTTGAGAACTTGTATGTATATTTCCTTTTGTGTTGCATATTTAGGAGCGGTGTTCTCCAATCCATTTAAGCTTTCTAACAAAGGTAAATCACCCACTTTTTGTGTCATATTAACAAAATGGTAAGCGCGTAAAAACTTCCCTACTGCGGCATAAGGATTAACTGCAGCGGCACCTGCTTTGATAGCCTCTTCCTCCATTTTCTGAATATTTTTTAGACGGGTATAGTCTAAAACTGCAGAACCTGACCAGTATTCATTCGTACCGTAATAGTTATAATTAATACAAAAATATTGATTCCAACGCATTGGTGAGTTCCATGCACCTGTGCGCATATTTAAAAGTACGCCATTCATTATGAGGGAAGGAGGCGTTGAGGTTGCTCTGTTTGGATCGACATCCAGGGAAGCATAATCACATGAATTGAAGGCAAACATGCAAATAGCCAACGTTATAAATATATACTTTTTCATTTTAAAAATTTTAGAGTTGGAATGATACCGTCTTAGAATTTAATATTTAGGTTAAATCCAAAGCGTTTAGTGGTCGGCGTTTCAAAACTGGATGAACCTTGACGACCTGTATATTGATCTAAATCTACGTCCTTGCTTTCAGCAAAATAAAGTAAGTTACGACCCACAAAAGACAAAGTAATATCCTGGAAGAAACTACCTGGTTTCATTGGCACCTGATAAGTAATAACTACCTCTCTTAGTTTTGCAAAAGAACGGCTCATTAAATTATTCTCGTCATCTTGGTAGTAGCGGCTAATCCAGTCTTGTAAAAATGTTTTAGTACCATTTGGTTTGAATTGAAGCTCGCTATAATTAGTGATATTCCCATAAATGTCCGTTTTGATAGACGCTGTATTGGCTAACTGAACCCCTTGACCTAACCAGGTACGATTTCCTTTGGTGTCCTCCAAACGAGCATTGGCAATATCTCCCTGAACCGTTGCTATATGGCGACCACCTCTGAAAGTTTGTCTTTGAATGTAGTTGGAAATAACACCACCTTGTCTTCCATCAAATTGGAAAGAAACAGACCAGTTTTTATATGAAAAACGATTTATTAAACCCCAAACAAAATCCGGATCTAAATGTCCAACAAATTTACGTGCATTACCATTCACAGAAGCAACTCTGATAGGTCTTCCACCTGCATCATTAATAATCTGACCATCTTGTGTGAATAAATAACCTGAAGTGTAAAATTTATCTACCCTTTCTCCTATCTGTTGGAATGGAGACAATTCTGTTAACTCAACCCCTTTGTCGTCTTTGTAAAATGAAGCCCATCTCTCTCTGAATGTTGATATATTTAATTCCGGGTTCCAACGGAACTTGCTGGAAGATCCTTTATTTGGGTCAGCTTTTAGTACTAATTCCAATCCTTTTCTTCTCGTAGAAATACCATTTACCAACTGTCCTGTATAACCTGTAGCCTCAGAAATAGGTCTTGCAAAAGTTCTAGGACCTTCCAATATGTTGAAATAAGTAAATTCTACATTCAACTTATTTTTTAACATACCTAAATCAAATCCCATTTCAATTTCAGATCTTGAATTTCTCTGTAAACTTGGATTACCTAAAGTATTTGAATAGTAAGCTGCAGGATTATTATTGTAACCTGTTTGAGTACTATAAACCGTTGAATTACTATAGTTTGGACCGTCATAAGAGGAGAAATAAGTATCGCCGTAACCTAGTGGATTACCTCCAAATGGAGCTGCTGAAGTACCAATAGTAGATGAGGTAAGACCATCTTTTACATTGGCGTAAGCACCACGTAATTTTAAGAACGTAATAGGTCCTAAATCAACCAATTCTGTAATAATACTATTTGCACCTAAAGAAGGATAGTAAAAAGTCTGATTACCAACGGGTAACGTTGATATTTTATCTACTCTACCTGTGTGTGTTAAATTTAAAATATTCCCAAGAGAGATATCAGCCGAATAATACGCACTGGCAACGCCCATCTTAGACTCAAAGCTGAATACTCTGGCTGGATTCAAAGAATTGGTGAAAGAATAAACGCCTGGAGTGATCAAATAATCGGTTGATGCATAGTTACTTCTATAGGAAAATGAGCGAATGTTTGCACCACCTAATAGATTTACGCCCACTTTACCAAAAGACTCATTGTAAGTTAAAAGAACGTCGGTATTATTTTCAAATAATGAACGTCTATCTTCTCTATAATCACCTTTGCGCTCGTCACGTCCGTAAGAACCAGCTGAATAAGGGAATTTTTCGTCTCTTAATAAATCGTAAGAAGTTACCGACGTACGACCAACCAATTTAAGTTTGTCAGTAAATGAGTAGGTTAGACTTCCGTAACCATACACATCATTTTTGTAATGCCCGCGCAACCATTCCTTTGACATGAACCAAGGATTGTTATAACGCTGATATTCCGCATAAATCTGCTGAACACCTTCTTTACCTTCCTGCCAGTAGTTCTTCATGTCATCAACGTCCCAGTCAGCACCTGCCCAGGTAACGATGTTATAAATAATAGAGTTTGGACCGTAATTTGCGTCCGGAAAATTGTCAGAATACTGTCTGTTATAGTTTATATTAGATTCAAAACGAAGTTTTTTAGTAAAATCAAAACCTAACGTTGCATTAAAATTTAAAATATTCAGATTAGTATTTGGTACGATACCTTGCTGGTAATTGTGACCCATTGAAAAACGCATATCATAACGTTCGCCTGAACTTGCTACGGCAAAACTATTTTTTGCTAAAACACCTGGTTGTAAAAACCTTGTGAGATTATCTTTTCCTCTGGCCGTAAATGGCGTTGGAATTCTCTTTCCGGTTAATGGATCAATTGGGCTATCATATTGAGCAATCAAACGACCGTCCAATGGAGGACCCCAAACGTCATAATCACCGTCATTTTTTCCTCCACCTTTACCATCTACGAATTCATAATTACCATGATCACCAGGGCCGTATAAATCCTGAACTTTAGGAATAGCGTTGAACCCGTCTTCCATCATAGTTGAAGAGTTGAATTCCACTGTAAATCCTTTCTTTTTACCTGTTCCTCTCTTTGTAGAAATGATGATAGCTCCATTACGCCCACGGAAACCGTAAAGTGCTGCGGCTGTTGCACCTTTTAGCACGGTAAAAGTTTCAATATCATCGGAGTTAATATTCCAGGTATCAGAATTAATAGGTACGCCATCCACAACATATAACAGGTCGGAGCTACCTCTCAAAAGCACATTAGGACGACGTAAAAGCTCAGGCGAAGTACCAATAGTTAAACCAGCCACCTTACCAACTAATCCGTTAATATTGTTAGGTTCTCTGGCCTTAACCAATTGAGAACCATCAACACTTTGAATAGCTGTAGTAATTCTCTTCTTCTCTTTTGTGATACCCAAAGCGGTAACGGTAACTTCTGTCAAACCTAATGCCGCTTCTTCCAAATACACATTGATTGTAGTCTGACCGTCAACAGTCACCTCTTTTTCAGCGAAGCCTACGTAAGAAAAAACAAGCACATTCTCCCCTTGCTTAAGAGAAATGGAGAATTTGCCTTGTAAGTCAGTTACTGTTCCAGTACTTGATCCTTTTACCAATACATTGGCGCCAATAATGGGAGATTCGGTTTCTTGCTCATAAACGATTCCCTGAACCATCTTTTGAGAAAAACCATTTAAAGCAAATAACATAGCGCTGCACATAAAAAATACAGACAATACTTTGCTTTTTTTAAACTTTTGTGTAAAAAAACGCATAAATTTGTTTTTAGTTAAAGTAAATTAGAGAGGAGTGAATTCATTCTTAAATGGTACACTCCTCAATTTTCGTCACAAATATGGTAGGGTAATACTAACTAAACAACAACATCTTGTGAACTAATCGTTAATTTTCGTTTGAAATAAACAATAGCCATTATTAAAAATAAAATAGCTATAATTGAAAATAAAATAAGACAATATTTAAAATATATGATTACCGATGTTTTAGGTATAAACTCTTTCGAGAAAAGTAAAAATACATAGCCTATGTAGCCCATGCTATCAACGATGTACATGAAAAATCCAATATTTCCCTCCTGCCTGAAAGTGGCAATGAGACGTTCAAAAACGGTGGTATGAATAGTAACGTAAGGTATATAAATCCCTAAGCCTGAAAGCACCATAAACCAAAATCCGTCCATCCCTCGCCATTGTGCGAACAAGGCCAATAAGATGAGTAAAAAACCGAGGTTACATAATATCAAGCTGAAGAAAAAAGCCTTTTTATTGCTTTTAATTAACACGATGAGCGCATGAGATAAAATAATTCCTAAGGCTATCCACAGTTCCGAATATATAAAAATGGAGGGGATTCCCTTATAATTTAATCCCTGCCAGATTTCCAGGGCAAAATCGGCCCTAAAACTCCTTAGTAAAGTGATAAGTAAAAAGGCAATACCAATGAAAAAGATTCCCCAACCAAAACGCTTCAATAAAACAACCCTTTCCTTACCAGACAAAGGCGTTCTTTTCACCCGGTGATCTTCATCTTCCAGGCTCGGAGGAGGAATCTTTGTTAGCATCCAGATAAAAAACATAGTGGGTATAATAAACAAAAATCCAGCCAGACCAGGCATCCAGAAAGGAGAAATTCCCGTTTGAAGTAAGTAGCTTCCAACTGTTTTTGTGAACCCGTCTGCTAAAATAAAGCTAATACATAAACCTGCAATGAGAGCTTCAGTCATCTTCCTTCCCTCCAGATAGCTCTGTACAATCCCGTAAACCATACCTAAAGGTAAGCCGTTGAGAAATAAGAAAATGATACCAAAAGAAGGTGGAACCAGACCAAAACCTACCAACATTAGTTGGGCAAACAGAATAAAACCAATAAGAATCTTAGTCCTGTTTTGATTTCCCAGTTCGGAAATTACTTTAATGCCAATGAATTTAGATAAAGCGTAGCCAATGATTTGGGAGGAAACCAACACTGTTTTATAGCCAATTCCCCAAAGCAAATAACCGTCAAAATCGGCAGCTGTGTAGGGTTTTCTAAAGCCATACATACAAAAATAAGTTCCAAAAGCAGCCAAAATCGCCCAGACGGGATGTCGATACAGTATATCTGGTCTTAGCGACGACGATCTCATAAGCTATCTTCTAAAAAGTAAGAACGCAGAGATACGGCTATATTTTTTTCGAAATCTTCCACTGGCGCGGTAATTAATTCTTTTACTTTGGCTTGATCATCCCATTTTCTCAACTTAACAGCATCAGAAAAAAATGGATTTTGTTCGAAGGAACTTACTTCAGTTGAAGACATTAAGCCACCTTGTAATACTAAACTTTGTTTAGAAGGCTCACTTAACAAGGAATAATAGGTTTCTTCTGTGGAAGAGAGATACCTTTTTGCCATTACATGTAAGCGAACAGGTTCCGTTACTGCCTCCGGAAAATATTTTCTTAAAAAAACAGCTGCTTTATTTTCATGTACATCATCTATTCCATTGAGAGGAGCATCGTTAGGTAGATCATGCAACAAATGCCCTATATCGTGTAATAAAGCGGCCGTTATTAGTTGATCTGAGGCATTATTTTCCCGTGCTAAAGTGGCAGTTTGTAAGGCGTGCTCTAACTGAGTCACTGCTTCTCCCCCGTATTCAGAATGCCCTTTGTCGTTAAACAATTGTAGAATGGCAGCAATGATATCATTTTTTGTTTCCATACCTTTTTAAATTTAAAGGTATATGGATACAAAAGAATTTATAATTATTGCATATTATCTAAATATTAAATAATCATTAACTGAATCTATTTTAAAATTACCTCGTGACCTTCCAAAAATTCGGGTAATTGAGCCAGGGAATCTAAAAGACCGTGATTAGGATATTCTTCCAATGACTCCTTAGTGTGTGTACCATTTAAAATGCCTAATGAAAATTGACATTTAGCTGCATTTCCCGATAATATATCAGAAGGTGTATCCCCAATATTAGCCACTTCCTGCGGGTCTTTGATGTTGAATATTTCCATTGCCTTAAATATCATATCAGGATAAGGTCTGCCAACCCCACCTGTTTCATCAGGAGTCAAAGAAAGGTCAATCATTGCATTTCCTGTATAATTAAAATATACCTCATTCAGGTGCTTGTCCCAACCTAATCTATTCAGAATGATATTGGTTACTTTTCTATAAAAACCGGTAGTTAGCGCTATTTTTATCCCTTTACTCCGAAGCCAAAGCAATGTCTCTTCCGCTTTAAACGCAGGAAAAATTGGCTGTGTCAGATAGTGATTTTCCAAAATTTCCTTAAAAGATTGAAAGGTTTTGTCCACATTGATAGCAAAATCAGGATGATCTTTTCCCAGATATTCTTCCCAAAGTGTATTTATGACAATCAATTTGGGGATTCCCTGCAAATCGTTCACCCTTTGAGGCGTTGTTTTTAAATTCGATTCCTTTGCCGCCTTTAAAAAACAGTCCTCCACTTCATTTTTATCTCTGACGGTGGTTCCAGCCATATCTAAAACCATCAATTTTATTTTCGTCATCTTACAATTATTTAAAAATTAACATCAAAGCTACCATATTTAATATTTAATTTCTATTTGTCAAAGTACAAAGATTTACCTTTACCCAAAGAATTAATCTTCTCTTAATCTTAGAAACTGTGGATTAACATGAACAAAGATCATTTTGATATCGCCATCGTTGGCGGAGGAATTATTGGGCTGGCTCAAGCCTGGGAAAGAGCTAAAAAAGGACAGAAAGTAATCCTTTTTGAAAGGAATCCTCAAGCACAAGGTGCTTCCATCAGAAATTTTGGCATGATTTGGCCTATCGGTCAACCTACCGATAGTTATCCAGTGGCCCTAAAATCGAGGGGAATATGGTTGGAGCTGGCGGAAAAGGCAAATTTCTGGGCTGCTCCGACGGGTTCATTGCACCTGGCCTATCACGAGGATGAATGGGCCATATTAAATGAATTCCATGCGTTATACCATAATAAACCCTATTCGATTGAATTGCTGACCCCTGAAATGGTAAGTCAAAAAAGTGCCGCTGTAAAAACAAAAGGCCTATTTGGTGCTTTGTTCAGCTCAACGGAGGTAAATGTCGATCCACGTCAGGCTGTTTGGCAAATGCATAAGTACTTAAAAGAGGTATTGAACGTACACATTGAGTACAAAACCGTCATTTCAGCTGTTGATTTTCCTCGTTTGCACAGTGGCAAAAAAGTCTGGCAGGCCGAAAAAATAATCCTTTGCACCGGTGAAGATCTGGAAACCTTATACCCGGAATATTACCAGTCATTAGATTTAGTAAAATGCAAATTACAGATGATGCGGACCGCTTCCCAACCGTCGGACTGGTCATTGGGTCCAAATTTAGCTGCCGGACTGACCCTCCTGCACTATGAATCGTTTCTGTCCTGCCCTTCCAGGGAAATATTGAAGAAAAGGATAGAAAATGAATCTCCTGAATATTTAAAAAGAGGGATTCACGTCTTGGCTTCGCAAACAGCTTATAATGAAGTAACCTTAGGGGACAGCCACCACTACGGAGATTCTATATTACCCTTTGATGATCAAAAGACAAATGACCTTATTCTTCAATATTTAGATTCTTTTGCTCATTTTCCCCACCCTGAAATTCAGTCCTTCTGGAATGGCACTTATGTTAAAAAACCTCATGCCAAATGGCATATTGGTGAGGTGGAACAAGGTGTTCAAGCTATTACCGGCGTCGGAGGTGCTGGCATGACCTTATCTTTTGGACTTGCTGATTTAACATAAAAATGATGTTTACATAATATGAAAAAGCGCGCCATTCTAAAGTCTGGGTTATACTTTTGCAATTATATTGCTGATGATAATTAGTGTTTTTTCATACCATCTGGTTGACCTGAACCTTCACGTGGTTCAGGTTTTTTTACGTTCATTTAATATTCAGATAATCTTAAAGTAATATGGTCATTTTACCTTTACAAGTGCCTTAAAAGAAAAAATATATGACTGCATTACATCATTTCCGGGATCAGTTTTTTAAACAGATTCATACCTCCAATTTAGTATATAACACTTGCTGGGAAGACCCCAGATGTGACAGGCAATTACTCCAAATAAATGAAGAAAGCAAACTTTGTATGATAACCAGTGCGGGATGTAATGCGTTGGATTATCTGCTTGATAATCCAAAGGAAATACATTGCGTGGATATGAATCCCCGACAAAATGCACTGTTAAATTTAAAAAAGTCCGTATTTAAAGAAACGGAGCATCCTATATTATTTGAATTATTTGGAGAAGGCAATACGATTGATTTTAAATACCTTTTAAATAAATATTTGTCCAGGTCCCTGACAGAAAACGACCTCCAATATTGGCAACAAAAAGCGCATTATTTTGAGGCGGATAAAAACAAGGGTAGTTTTTATTACCATGGAACGTCTGGATTAATTGCCTGGTGGTTTAAAAACTTTTTGAATCTTACCCCCACCTTAAAAGCTGATCTTAAGAAAATATTTTCCTCCACATCGTTAGAGGAACAGAAAGAGAAATATGTGGGTATAGAAAGGAAAATATTCTCTCCCTTTTTTCAGTGGCTTACCAGTCGTCATACTGTTTTAACTATGGCAGGAGTGCCAAGAGCTCAAAGAAATTTGATTCAAGCCGATAATCCAGGAGGAGTAAAATCCTTTATTTTAAATAGTTTGAAACATGTATTTACAAAAATACCGTTGCGGGATAATTATTTCTGGCATGTATATTTATTTGGAAAATACACACACGATTGTTGCCCAAATTATCTGAAACCTGAAAATTTTGAGACCCTAAAGAATAAAGTTAATAAAATCAGCACCTATTCCCAAACCATCACTTCTTTCCTTACTGAAAATCCAGGAACTTATTCTCATTTCATCCTTTTAGACCATTTGGACTGGCTTGCTTATCATAATCCAGATGCTATGAGGGAAGAATGGGAAATAATGCTTAAAAACAGTGCGCCGGGTACTAAATTTTTGCTCCGTTCTGCGGCTAATCATTTAAAATTTATTCCAGATTTTGTACATGATGCGATTGATTTTTCAAATAATGAAACACTGATTCAGCATAGCTTAGACCGGGTAGGAACCTACGGTAGTGTACATTTAGGCATCGTAAAATAACACCTAATGAAAACCCAACATAAAACACTGGAACAAACCCTTTCCAGTTATTACCAAATGCATGCCCCCATTTATGACCTGACCAGATGGAGTTTTTTATTTGGTCGTATTAGTATTTTAAAGAAATTACAGATACCCAAAAAACCGTATCATATATGGGAAATAGGTTGTGGAACGGGTAAAAACCTAGCCTTCCTGTTAAAAACACATCCATCTATCACCTGTCTGGGACTGGATACCTCTAAAGAAATGGTTGAGATAGCAAAAGAGAAATTACAGAGTTTTGAAAAAACCTGTTCCATTTTGCATACCACCTACAAAGTAAATCACACGGAGGATTGGGAAAAACCGGATCTTATCCTATTTTCTTATTCCCTAAGCATGATTAATCCAGGTTGGGAAGAACTTCTTGAGCAAGCCCAAAAGGACCTGAAACCAGGAGGTCATATCGCCGTGGTTGATTTCCACCAATCTACTTTTTCCGGATTTAAAAAATGGATGGGTGTCAATCACGTGGAGATGAACGGCCATTTGCTGCCAGTCCTGGAAAAGCTGTTTACCTCAACACAAAAAGAAATAAAATCGGCCTATTTCGGAATATGGCAATACCTGCTTTTTGTTGGTAAGAAATAAAAAAGGAAAATGCCCTTGCGGCAAAATTTCCCCATTGTACCATTATGCCCCTGGCGGCAAAAACGCTACCATCATGCCCCTGGCGGCAAAAACGCTATAAACGTGTGACCCCTCTGGGGTCATTTATGACCATAAAAAAAGGAGACTATCTTTTTAGATAGCCTCCTTTTTTGTTTATCCCTTCAATCGTTTAATTTCCAAAGAAATCGAACTTGATGCCAAGATTTATTCTTGCATTATAATATTCTTCTTGATAAGTTCTCTCCCTAATCCCCTGATAATATCTCAACGGTTGGTTTGTCAGGTTGTTTGCTTCAAAGTAAACCCTCCATTTTGGAGTGACAGCATAAGAAGCATTTACATCTAAAAACAACTGTTTGTCATAGTAAATATCATTGAAAGAAGATCCTCCAATCAAATCGATATAATCACTTGCATAATTCAATGATGCCCTGAGAACCAGTTTCTTAGTTTCATAAGAAAGGGAAGCATTCAACATATTTTTTGCTGTTCCTGTCAGTCTTAGATCATCATTTTCTCTACCCTGTATGCCCGTAGTACTTGATTCCGTAAGGGTATAATTCAGATATACACCAAAGCCTTTTAAAAATCCAGGTAAAAAATCGAGTTGTCTTTGGAAGGAAAGCTCCAAACCATATACATTTGCCGTTCCACCATTCTGAGGTTGTGTTCTGGATTGTAACTGACCATATTTAGCATCGGTCACATTTAAATCGGTACGGGTATAAATAAAATTATTCAAATCTTTATAGAAAGAACCTATTGAAATTAAGCCAATTGATTTGAAATAATTTTCAAACATAAGGTCAAAATTACTTGAGGTAGTTGCTTCCAAATCAGGATTACCCTGAATTAAGACTTGATCGTCAGGATTGTAGGTTGCATGCGGAACAATATCATAATAATTTGGTCTGGCCAACGAATTGGTCCAGGCCAACCTGAGTATAGCATTATCTGTGAAGTTATATTTCAAATGGGCACCAGGTAATACATTGATATAAGACTTTTTAACTTCAGGCGTTTCACTGGCAACCTCCGTCTCCTCATCAAAATTGAATCCTCTGTAATTAATGTTTGTATTTTCGACCCTTAAACCAGCTATGATCATCAATTTATCTGATAATTTATAATCGCTCATCAGATAAGTTGCCTGTATGTTTTCTGTAGCAGAATAGTTAGATGTGATATACTCTGCTATAGCGTCCTCTTTTTTGAATTTGCTATTATCATTAAAATTTAAACCACCCAGGTAGGTGCTATTTACAAAATTACCTGGAACGTATTTATCACCATTCAAGAAAATACGATCATCTTGTTTTGAAAAAGTAAGACTGCCGAAATTATTTCCCCCGCTTGCCAATGTGGTGATAGGTGAATAGATATCATAAGAATCAACTCTTTCTTTTTGTTTATTCCTTAATCTACCCCCAAAATATATATTTCCCTTATTATTTTTGAATGGTAATTCAAAATCTACCTTACTGTTAAAATCCTGTTCATTGGTATTATTATTGGATTCATTTATTTCATTCAATGAAAGTGTAAGGGCATCTGCCTGATTTTTAAGGGTTACTAAAGCCTTAAAAGGATCTTTAGTGTCCACCAATACTAATTTATTTGATCTGTGTGTTATGTAACGCTCATTTGGTCTATCCTCTAAGGCAGATGCCAAGGTAGCAGACCATTTCATTTTCAACGAACCAAATAAATGGTCTCCTGACAACATATTATTATTAACCCGCTGATCTTCAAGTCTCGTTGCTTTATTTCTTGCATTATCAATACCACCTTTTGTTTGAATGGCTACTCTACCTGTTAACTCCAACAGTTTATCAGAAATCTCGGTAAATTTACCAGAAGTCACAGGGGAATTTAATCTATCCGCTCTAAATCTATATCGGTTTTCCCAATCGTCTCTCCAATTATACATGGTGTTAAAATAGATATTGTGTCCTTTACCCAATTCATAATCCAATGCAAGGGAAATACTTCTGCGAACTCTTTGAACATCATACTTTCTCAAATCAAAACCGCTTAACACAACTGGATATTTCGCATTCGTCGTTTGAGCCCAAACCGCCTCATAGTTATCAGAACCAAAATTATGATTGTTATAAGAAGCTGATAAAATGACTCCCAATTTATCATTTGCCACTCTATCACCTATAATAAGAGAACCATTTAAAATAGGCTTTTCGGATAATAAATTCAAACCAGAACCCAATGTTCCAGAAAGTCGAAGAGCATTTGGCGCTTTTCTCGTTACGAGATTAACGGCACCACCAATGGCATCAGCGTCCATGTTAGGCAGAATGGCCTTATTCACCTCAATGGTTTGAATCATATCTGCCGGAATCAAATCGAGCTGAACATTTCTGTTATCCCCTTCTGCTGATGGAACTCTTTCTCCATTCAACATAACTGAATTTAACTGAGGGGCCATACCGCGAATAATAATATTTCTTGCTTCGCCCTGGTCATTTTGCATCGTAATACCCGAAATACGTTTTAACGCATCTCCGATATTTGCATCCGGGAACTTACCAATTTGGTCAGCAGCCACAATATTGGTGATATTAGCATTATTCTTTTGTTGATTCAAGGCCTTAGCCTGACCTTTTAATCTGTCTCCGAGTATTAATACCTCTTCGCCAAGAATAGCTGATTCCAATAATTTGAAATTCTGTTCTGTAGTTGTTCCGCCTGAAATATTAACCTCTGCCTCTAAAGAGATATAACCCAAATAAGAAACAGAAAGGATATATTTTCCCTCTTTCAGATTAATAAATTGAAATTTTCCCGAATTATCAGAAATAGTCCCAGAAATGGGTTGTGTACTTATGGACAAGGTTGCACCCGGCATACTCAATCCATTTTCATCCAAAACTTTTCCTATTAATTTACCTGTTTGACCTTGCAAAACAGAAGTAATTATTAGAAAACTTAGTAAAGTTAGAATTCTTAACATATTTTAATTTTTGTTTGTTTGAAGCAGCAATATTATAGGTGTATTGTTAATTGAATAATTTATGTATATTAATTAATTATTAAAAAATACTTATCGGTTCTTCGTGGAAAATATTAACCTAATTTTGAGGCAAATATATACTCATGATTCGTTTATCCCTTTTCTTTATTCTCTTCACTTCCTTTTTAAGTTGTAACGTTCAAGACTCCCCCAAAGTAAAAATACCGGTAATTGTCACTGAAAAAGTTAAGTCCGATAGTGATGACCCTGCTATTTGGTTCAATAAGGAAGATCCGGCTAAAAGCTTAATCCTCGGCACAGATAAAGGAAATGATACGCTCGATGGCGGACTTTATGTATTTGATCTGAATGGAAAGATAGACTATGGCAAATCTGTCTTAGGTTTAAAAAGGCCTAATAATGTTGATATAGCTTATGGCCTGATGGTCCTAGGCAAAAAAACAGATATTGCAGTGTGCACAGAGCGGAATACAAATACCATACGCGTTTTTTCATTACCTGAAATGCAAAGTATAGATAACGGAGGAATCCCTGTTTTTGAAGGAGAATCTTTACGCTCCCCCATGGGTGTTGCCCTGTTCAAAGATTCCAGGACCGATATAATCTATGCATTTGTAGGTCGAAAAACAGGACCTAAACTAAACTATATCTTTCAATACCTTTTATCTGCCGACAACAATGGCGTAGTTAAAGGTCAGCTGGTCAGAAAATTTGGAAAGTTTAGCGGAAAAAAGGAGATCGAATCTATCGTAGTTGACAACGAATTGGGTTATGTATATTATTCCGATGAAGGGAAGGGAGTAAGGAAATATTATGCACATCCCGATAGCAGTTCTGCCGAACTTGCCTTATTTGCCCGAAAAAAGGTGAAGGAAGATCATGAGGGTTTATCCATTTTTAAAAATCCTGACGGGACAGGTTTCATCCTTCTTTCGGACCAACAGGCTAATCAATTTAATGCTTATCCACGGGAAGGACAGAAAGATAATCCACATAAACATGGGTTAATCAAAAAGATTCATGCAAGTTCGCTGGAGAGTGATGGTAGCGAGGTCTTACATTTACCTCTAAATAACACGTTTAAAAAAGGAATTTTTGTGGCAATGAGTACAGATGGTACCTTCCAGTATTACCGTTGGGAAGATTTTTTCGAATAGCCATTACTTCAATTTAATTTGTGATAATAAACATAAGAAACGGCCAATATTCCTAAAACAAGCATTGGAAAAAAAGTTTGTACATTCATTCCGTCCACTGCTCCGTGACTTATGCTTGCAAAAATAAAGTCAAAAGCAAAACCAGCATAAGCCCATTCTTTAACTCTTTTTGGAATTTGAGGAATTACCAATGCCAATACGCCTAAAATCTTAAAAACAACCAATGCATTTCCAAAATATTCAGGATAACCTAAATGTCTGATTCCTTCTTTAGCCAGTTCTGTTTGTGAAGTCAATGCTGGCATGACTCCTTCAAATAAAGCGATTATGGTGGTCGCTGTCCAGAAAATAATTGTTTCCTTTTTCATTTTCTTTAGATTCATTTAACTACAAATTTAAATAAGTTAATATAATTTCTATTTCTTACTTTTAGGAAAATGATTAATTTGCATTATGAAGCAAACACCTATAAACTTAATGTCAGGCATTTTAATTTTCTGTCTGACTTTTCTAACTTTTTCTTCCTTTTCGCAAACGAATGCTGGAAAGGTAGTATCGCCAAAAGCGTTGGCCAAAGGTCAAGCACTTTTTGATGCCCTTTGTTCGTCTTGTCATAATTTTTCCCAACGGGTCATTGGGCCTGAACTGGGCACTGTCATGTCGGCGGCGCCTGCTGACTGGATAAAAAACATGATTGTCAATGCAGGTGCATTGATTGAAAAAGGAGATCCCAGGGCAAAGGAACTGTACGAAGATTATAAACAGATCATGCCCTCTTTTCAATATTTGAAAAAATCAGAGGTAGATGCTCTTATATCTTACATTGGCAGTAAACAAAAGAAAAGCGCTCCAACCATTCCCTCTTCTGATGGAATTGCCCCATTAACCGACCCTATTCCAACTAAAATAGCTAAGTCTCCCATTACCCTTGACCTAAGCTACGTTTCTACCTCGCCTTTGACCGCTACTAAAGCTCCGCTGTCGAGAATAAATGTATCGAGAACCCTTCCTGGGACGCCGAACCGACTTTTTATTCAGGATTTACGCGGTTTTCTCTATGAGTTTAAGGATAATAAATGGGAAGTGGCCTTAGATTTGATTCGTGAAAAACCGGCTTTTATTCATGCGCCAGGCTTGGCGACTGGTTTTGGCAGTTTTGCCTTTCATCCCGATTTTAAGTCAAATGGACTACTTTATACTACACATACAGAACCACCTGCTACTGCTAAGGCCGATTTTGCGTTCGAGGATTCCATCAAAGTAACGCTTCAATGGGTTTTAACCGAGTGGAAAATTCAGGACGTCAACAACCTGCCATTTAAGGTCACAAATAGAACCTTACTTCGGATAAATGTGGCAACACCCATACATGGTGTTCAGGAATGTACTTTCAATACTACCGCTAGTAAAGGTTCCGCAGATTATGGCATGCTCTACGTTGGTGTGGGTGACGGCGGTGCTGCCGGAGAAGGTTGGACTCATGTCACCACGGGAAATAACAGGATCTGGGGTTCGGTCATTCGGATAGATCCTTTGGGGAAAAATAGTAAAAATGGTCAATACGGTATCCCGGCTGATAATCCATTCGCAAAGTCGAAAGACGCTGACCTTTGCAAGGAAATCTATTGCCGTGGTTTTAGAAATCCAAACAGGATTATTTGGACACCCAAAGGTAAAATGTTGATAACAGATATTGGCCAATCTCATAGCGAGGAATTAAACCTGGGCATTCCCGGCGGAAATTATGGCTGGCCGGACAGGGAAGGTACTTTTTTAGTGCGTCCAAAGGCAAAAATAGATCAGGTTTTTCCCCTACCTGCAGGTGGTGATCCTATACCCTATCTTTATCCGGTGGCTCATTTTGATCATGACGAGGGAAAAGCTATTTCTGGTGGATTTGTTTATACGGGGCAGAAAATACCGGTTTTGCAAGGGAAATATATTTTTAGTGACGTAACGAATGGGCGATTTTTTTTCGTTGACGCCGATAAACTGAAATTAGGCACACAATCTACCATCACTGAATTTGGCCTTACGCTGAACAAACAACCTTTTAGTTTCTTGTCAATTCATCCGAAATATAAACCTGATCTAAGACTTGGTTTAGACGAAAATGATGAGCTATTGATATTCACCAAAGCGGATGGCAAAGTTTACAGAGTGGTTGGTGCACAATAAAAGACGCTATCCAAGCCCTTTTTTCATTTCATAAACGAAATTATGTTTGGGTAGCTCCCCATAATAGGTAACTTCTTGTTCAAATATCTTTTCAGCACCCAATCGCTCCATCGCTTTTTGGGACCTGATATTTTGGGCCCCAACCTCAAAATGAACCTTATCAACATAGTTGAAGGCGTAATGTAGCATAAGCCATTTAACTTCTTTATTAAAATGATTTCCCCAACAAACTCTTGAAAAAAAAGTGTAGCCAATTTTTATGAGTCGAGCTTTAGCATCATAATCATAAAATCGGGTGGAACCAATAACATCCCCTGTAACTGCATTTGAAATTAAAAAAGCCCCTTCAGATTGGATGGCCCCTTCAAAATACTTCTCAAAAACTTCCCGTTTAAACCTATCCGGATTAGGATGCTGTACCCAAATCATTTTATCGGAAGCCACCTCGAACAATCTTTCAAAATCACTTTCAAGCAGCGGCGTTAATATTACTTTTTTATTTTCCAAAAGGATGATTGGTAATTTTTCCATAGTAAAATCATTTGCATTATTCTATAAATATACCCTACATTTGTGGAAGATACCTATTTCACCCGCAAGATTTTAACCTTATGACAAATATTGAAAAATTTCACCCAGACCAGCTGTCAGAAGATCAAAAGGAAGGAGAATCCTTGAAAGAAAATACGACAGAACCCGATTATTTCGAGCAGATAGATATTCCCTATTTGGTCAAAAGATCATTGTCTCAATATCAGCCTGCCCCTCATCGGATCATTGCCATAAAAGAAAAGATCCTTAAGCGTTGAATACCTTATGCCCCTATTGCCTGTCCTTTTCCTCCTTCTTTTTTCGCTGAATGCAGCAGGTCAGGTAGTATTGCCGGATTCGGTAAAAAATAAGATTACTCAATTGAACGGGGAGATATTACTTCCCCTGGATGCTGAATACAGAAATACCTCGTTTTTCAACAACGAAAAGGAGGATGTACCTCAGTGGGATGTAATCCTTTCGGACAGAAAACACAAGCGAGAAATTCGTTATATGTTTTTACCCGACACCTCCAGCAGTCATTTTCCTCCTGACATGACCGTTTATCGTTTGGTTCTTCATATATGTAAAAATGAAGAAAATAGTGTGGTTACTGCCAGAGAATTAAGTGAAGATGAGCTATTTGACTGGTACCAATGCGATTCCGGCAAAATCTACCAGTTTCCACCCAAAATAGCGCTGGGATATTACGCCTACTGCCGGCTGATTGCCATACACAGGGAGGGCCGCGGAAAGGTTGTCATTTGCCTTTTGTACAATGACCCACAGGACTTACAGGAAGGACATACCTATTCGTTCCGATTTTTAGATGATAAATGATGTTAAAAAAAATAAAGCAAATGAAAAATTCATTTAATGAACAAGACACGGCAGAATTTATAAGCCGAATCGACAAATTAACACCGAATACAAAACCAATCTGGGGTAAAATGGACGTCGCAAAAATGATGGCACATTGCAATGTTACCTACGAATTGCAATATGAAAATATTCACCCAAAACCAAATGGCTTTGTAAAATTAATGTTAATACTATTTGTAAAAAATGCCATAGTTGGCCAAAAACCGTACAAAAAGAATGTACAAACCGGATCACAATTTTTAAGATTATCTAAACAAGACACAACAACTTGGAGAAACTTATTTTGACGGAAAAGAATCCCATTCATTTGGTGTTTTGACCGCACAAGAATGGAGCACAATGTTCAGTAAACACCTTGACCACCACTTGACACAATTTGGCGTTTAAACACCATGTTGTAAAGGATTTAGTAGAGCGTGAGGTTGATGAAAAATAATGGCTAAACCCCATTATTCCGGGACTTTTAATTTCGACAAAATGGCACGGATAACTGGCATTACTATGACCGGAAATCCCGAAGTGAAACGTTGGGCTATTCTCACTTGCCATTTGGCTGAATAAACTTTTCTCCATCAAACCCATCAAAGAAAATACTTTAAAAGAAACCTTCAAGCCAGAAAGTGTAAAGTGGTTTGCTATAAATATGTAAAGTAAAATGCTCCAAAAGTGTAAAGTGAAATACTCAAAATATGTAAAATACGATTATCTTTGAATTGAAAAAGAGACAACATGATATATAAGGACAGAATAACAGACAAAGAATTGCAGCGCAAATTGTCGGCATCTGGCGCTGTTTTAATACGAGGGGCAAAGGCTTGTGGTAAAACTGAGTCGGCAAAACAATTAGCAAAAAGCGTTCTCCATTTGGATAGAGAAGAACAAATACAAATCATGTTTGACACGGCACCCCGGCGTTTATTGCTCGGCGATACCCCTCGATTGATTGATGAATGGCAAGTAATTCCTAAATTATGGGATCACGTGAGGCACGAAGTAGATGATCGTAAAAAAACTGGACAATTTATTCTAACAGGTTCTGCTAATCCGGCTGAAGACAGTAAAACACATTCTGGTGCTGGGCGGTTTACCATTGTTAATATGAGAACTATGTCGTGGCAGGAGTTGGGTCTTTCTACTTCAGCAGTGAGTTTAGGTAGTTTATTTGATGGGAAGAGTATTGAAATTCAAGACGAGCATACAGATTTAGATTTGATCGTAAATCAAATTATCAAAGGGGGATTCCCTTCTATGTTGAATATCACCGTCGATCAAGCCATTGACTTGAATCGTGCCTATGTAGAATTACTCGCAGAAGTCGATATGAGCCGAGTATCTCAATCTCGACGAGATCCTCTGAAAATCAAAAGTTTGTTGCAGTCTCTGGCACGAAATACAGCTACATTGGCTGATCATACCGTGTTGGAAAAAGATATTCGCATCCACGAAAACCGGGGCGTGTCCAGACCAACCATTTATGATTATTTAGATACCCTGAATCGCCTAATGATTATGGAAGACCAACCTGCATGGAATACCCATATTCGCTCATCTTACTCACTGCGAACATCACCCAAACGACATTTTACGGACGTGTCACTGGCAGTAGCGGCTCTTGCTGCAAATCAAACCACCTTATTAAACGATTTGAAATTCACAGGGTTTCTTTTCGAATCAATGGTAGTTCATGATTTAAGAGTGTATGCACAAGCCAATGACGCCAAAGTATACCATTATCGCGACTCAGGAGGGTTGGAAGTTGATAGCATTGTACAGAAACAAAATGGCGATTGGTGCGCATTTGAAATCAAATTGGGAACGAGCCAGATTGAGGAAGCTGCTGAAAATTTGAAGAAATTTGTGAATCAACTCGACATGGCCAAATCGTCTGCACCTAAATCCATAAATATCATTACAGGCACTGGTATAAGTTATACCCGAAAGGATGGAATCAACGTAATTTCTTTTGCTTCTTTAGGTGCCTAAATAATCAGGTATGAAATGGGAAAATGTAGAGGCTGTGAGGTCATTAGCGCTTATAAATAACTTAAAATGATTGATAGCGCCTATTTTTCAAACGATGCGCCCATTATTCAAGGGTTAGCATAAAATCATGCGGATAAGAAGCACTTGCGCAGCTCTATTTTCTGGACATAAAACAAATTATGGGCAAAGCATATTTGAAAAGACAAAATAAAACTACAGCCAACATTAGTTTTCCAAAAGTACATTTGAAAAAATATATTTAATATTAATCAATTTTTATTGATTATCAATATTTATTTATTATATTTGCATCATAATTTTAAAGCTTATGTCAAAGAAAAATGATGTTATTCTAAAAGTGTTACATGTTGTGTCCTGGATTGCTTTTATAGGTCTATTCATAGAGGCCGGGGCCTTGATTTTCAATTTCCTGTTCACTTTGTTTAAGCCCAATGCCAGCCAAGATATCTACAAGGGCTTAGACCTCTCAGAAATGTATGCAAACCAATTTCCACAATTTGTTGGTTTGATGGGCTTTGTGGTGGCACTGGCTGTGCTAAAGGCTTACCTGTTTTACCTGGTAGTGAAGATCTTCCAGAAACTGAATCTGGTAAAACCCTTTGATATTGAAATCGCAAAACTGATTGAAAAAATTAGTTATGAAGTAGTATTTATTGCTATTGTCAGTGTCATTGCTCGTCAATATACTAAACGACTTATCCATAGAGGTTATGAAGTTAGTCATGTAGAAAAGTACTGGAACGATGCGGCTGCATTTCTGATGATGGCTGCGATATTATTTGTAATCTCACAGGTATTCAAAAAAGGAATTGAATTGCAAAACGAAAACGATTTAACTGTCTAAGCCATGCCAATCATTGTAAACTTAGATGTGATGATGGCTAAGCGTAAAATCTCTCTCAATGAACTTTCAGAAAGAGTTGATTTGACCTTATCAAACCTTTCCATCTTAAAGACAGGAAAAGCAAAAGCAATTAGATTTAGTACTTTAGAATCTATTTGTAATGCCTTGGACTGCCAACCAGCTGATATTTTAGAATATAAAAAGGATGATGTTAAAACAACGAACCGCTAGCAGCACCTTAGTGGCAAAGGCTAGTAATGTCTATGCGGAGAATAACCGGTTTATTCCACGCAAATAATGCGGAGATAAAACTTAAATGTATATTTACGAGCAATCAAATTGGCCAATATTTGAATGGAATAGCGAGAAGTTATTACCATTGCTTTCTATGGTAAGAAATAGACAAGGCAAGTTAATTGGGAAAATGGGGATGTTAGGGTTTGAATTACGAAGCGAAGCAAATCTTGAAATCTTAACCCAAGAAATTATTAAATCAACAGAAATTGAGGGCGAGGCCTTAGATAAGGAACAAGTAAGATCATCCATTGCAAGAAATACCTATTGAGGTGTATAGCGCGAAAGTTTGATTAGGTTATACACTAGTTATGCGTTAAGTTTATTCGCGAGAAGATTAAACCTTTTAAGATAAAAACAGTCTAATATGAAAATTGTATGAATGAAATATTTAAAAATGTAGTTTATGAAATTATTGGCACCATTGTTATTGTTGTTTTTATCGTGTAAAAAAGACAATACAGCAGACCAGCCTAATCTTAATCCTTCGGCTTATAGAATTACGAAATCTATTTCTTACAATAATATAAACGTAGATGTAATAATAGATAAACCCACAGGTAATGAATTTGCTGTATTAATTACATATCACGGTACTGTGCAAAGTGATTCAGATATTTTGCCTGCTGCCGAAACTACTCTTAATCAGTTTAAAAATATTTTGAACCGGCAAGATATGATGGTTGTAAGTGTAGCACATCCTCAACTTAATATATTGTTTGGCGACAATATCCAGCAAGCAGAGGCTGCTTTGTTATGGGTTAAACACAAAGCAAATCAAGAATTAGGTGTTACGGTAAAAAAAATATTTTTAGCAGGACATTCACAAGGTGGCTATTTGGTTACTCGGCTTAACACTATGCATCAAACTGACGGTGTAATAGCAAATGCACCTGGTCCTTTGAATTTAGTTTATAGATGTCAATTAGAAGAAAATAGACAAGCACCTGCAAGTTATTCTTGTAATAATTTAAAAAATGTATATGGGACTACCGTTGTAAATTCTAATGTCTACCAGCAAAGGTCATTACTTAATTTCACAAATGGTTTTAAATCGGATATATTATTTGTACAAGGATTAGATGATATGGCAATTCAAATGTATTCTTGGCCAACTTTTAAACAAGATGTATTAAATTGTACAAATTGTCAAAATCGTCAATTTGTTGAAATACCAGGAGGTCATACTGCACTTTTTCAAAGCCAAATAGCGAAGACTGAATTCAATAATTTCTTAAACAACAGATAAATAAATAGGGGAAAACATAAAACCTACCGAAAACGCCCTATTTAATATTGCCAATAATAAACTTTGTGAAGGAGTTGCTGGAAATCTAGTTGCACCTGCTTATAAAGTCTCATTTCTATAGAACACTATCAGAATAAATTAGGCGTATATACTTTAGTCGGTCATAGAATGATCATTCCAACTGATATTTTAAATCATAATAATGGGACATATCAGAGAACCAAAAGGTGTTGATTTTATTATTAAAAGCGAGCCATTAACTGAAAGTGCTCGGAATGGAATTAGCAAATTTATTCGAGAATACAGGAATAAGTCAGCTTTAAATAGATTTAAATATTCTGGAAAGCACCATAAAAGCGTAATCCTGTGCATCTTTCACCCGCTATATTCCGTGAAATCCGGTAATCCTTAAAATCCGTGATTCAGAACCGGGTGTTAGAGGTAAATTTCACCTATAAAATCTATCGTCGAAAAATCAATTATTCATCTCGGGCATAGCCTTAGAAAATCATCCATTTTTTATCCTTTGCCATTACAAAGGCCTATTAGCCCCATATATAAAGTAGCAAAAATATGGCAAAGATAACGGACGAAGTTTTTCAGACTGAATGGAGACGCTAACTACTGCTTAATTACTCCGATTTCAGCTCTCGCCTAAGTATTTTACCAACATTGGTCTTAGGTAATTCATCTTTAAAAACAATCTCTTTGGGTATTTTATAAGCCGTTAAATTTTCCCTGCAATACGCTAATAATTCCTTTTTACTGGTTCCTTTATTTTTTAACACAACAAAAGCTCTTACCGCTTCCCCCGATTTACCGTCTTGCATGCCTACTACCGCCGCTTCTAACACATCGGGATGAGAAACAAGAACTTCTTCAATTTCATTGGGATAAACATTAAAGCCCGAAACGAGGATCATGTCTTTTTTACGATCTACAATTCTGAAAAATCCGTCAGGTTCCATATAGCCCAAATCTCCGGTTGAAAACCAGCCATCTTTCAACGAAACCGCCGTTTCCTCTGGCTGATTATAATAACCTTTCATAATCTGAGGGCCCGAAGCCTGAATTTCCCCAATTTCTCCCGGCTCCAGCACTTTCCCATTATCATCAACAATTCTCATGCTTGTAGAAGGCAATGGCAATCCTATACTTCCCAATTTTCCATTGCCATCAATAGGGTTGACAGACAAAGTGGGGGATGTTTCGGTCAATCCATATCCCTGAGCCAGATAACAACCCGTTATTTTCTCCCAGGCAACAGCTACCGGATTTTGAACCGCCATACCACCTCCAACGGTAGCTTTTAACTTTGAAAAATCTAATTTTACAAAGTCATCTTGCTGTAACAAGGCATTAAATAAGGTATTAATACCCGTAATTAAACTGGGCGGATTATTTTTTATCGTTTTAATTAACCCATTGATATCTCTCGGATTGGTTACCAATACCGAATGAGCGCCAAACTGAAGCATTGATAAGCAATTGACCGTAAAAGCAAAAATATGATATAACGGTAAAGCACATAACGCCACTTCAACGCCTTCCGACAAATAGGGCTGCATGATGGCTCTATTTTGCAATACATTAGCTACCAGATTTCTATGCGTCAACATAGCGCCTTTTGACACCCCCGTGGTTCCCCCTGTATATTGTAAAAGCACGGTATCTTCTGGAAGTGGGTGAATATTAGGTTTTGGAAAATGGCTTCCTTCTGCCAATGCTTTTGAAAATGAAATGGCATTGGGCAAATGATATGCCGGTACCATTTTCTTCAGATTTTTAATCACAAAATCTACGATTTGTGCCTTTGGGAAACCGAGCATTTCGCCAATACTGGTTTTTATGACCAGTTCAATGGAAGTCTCGCCAATAATTTTCTGCAAGTTCGACGCAAAGTTTTCAACAATAACTATGGCCTTTGCCCCCGAATCGGCAAATTGATATTGCATTTCCCTGGGCGTATACAGCGGATTAGTATTTACAACAACTAACCCGGCACGAATAGCACCGAACAAAGCAATGGGATATTGCAAAAGATTAGGCATCATGATGGCAATCCGATCACCCGGTTGAAGCCCTTTGCCAAGCAAAAAGGCAGCAAAATGATCGGCATATTTATTAACCTGATTAAAGGTTAATTTTTTATCCATGCAGGAAAAGGCTGTTTTATTTCCGTACCGATGTAAAGCATCGATAATCAGTTCATTCAGATTAGGAAATAGATCAGGATTAATATTAGCGGGAATGCCGGCAGGATAATTCTTCAACCAGGGATGAGATTCTGTCATGATAATAGTTATATATGTGTTTCACAATATAAGGTATTTTTTAGATTATGCTACCCTACACTTGAAAACATAGGCTTATATCAAGTTTTTTTTCAACAGATTATTTGCAAACCGCTTCATCATTAGGTATTGCCCCCGCACTTGACTCCTTTAACCTGGACCAAAAAGTCCATTAAATTATAGCAACGGAATTAGAGAATACAAGCGTTTAAGCCGGATATTCCACATAATTACGTGGCGTCTCATACAAGCGAACCACGATATCATATTTTAATTCCATTTTCGCTCTTAAAATATGCCAGATAACGACACAAATATTTTCAGCTGTCGGATTTAAATCTTTAAATTCCGGACATTCCAGATTAAGATTTTTATGATCGAACCGATCCTCAATTTCTTCTTTAATCAGATCCTTCAAATACTTTAAATCTATTAAATAGCCAGTTTGAGGATCAATTTCGCCCACAATCTTTACTTCCAGGTCATAATTATGCCCATGATAGTAAGGATTATTGCATAAGCCAAACATTTTTATATTTTGCTCATCGGACCAACCTGGATTATGTAACCGATGCGCCGCATTGAAATGAGCCTTTCTAAAAGCAGCTATTTTCATTGTATTTTGTTTGTGCTATAAACAAGAAATAGCCCCTAAGGTTGTGGTGGAATAGTATGGAATAGGTTTTTTAGCTCTTGATTTATGTGCTTGTTTCCCGCAATCACCTTACCACCAAACCATTGTGCATTCCCACCATTAAAATCGCAACTTGAACCTCCGGCTTCTTCAACGATCAATAAGCCCGCGGCGACATCCCAGGCATTGAGAGAGCCTTCAAAAAAACCATCGAACCGACCACAGGCAACGTAAACCAAATCGACCGCTGCAGCACCCCATCTTCTGATACCTCTGCAATTCCGCAGCAAATGGTTAAAAACGGGCAGATAAACATCAAAATGAGAAAAATCGATATATGGAAATCCGGTAGCTATCAAAGCATCTTCCAGTTTATGGGTATTACTTACTCGGATTGGGTTATTATTCAAATACGCTCCCCCACCTTTCCATGCCTTAAAAAGTTCTCCCCTGTTAACCTCTAAAACCACCCCTATCTGAATTTCATTGTTATAAGCCAGGGCAACACTAATGGCAAAACAGGGCAATTGGTGTAAAAAATTAGTGGTTCCGTCTAAAGGATCAATAATCCAGGTATATGCCGAACTCGTTTTTTGCGCTTGATCTGTTTCTTCCTCCGTCATAAAAGAAGCTCCGGGTAGCAGCGGTTTCAGTCCCTTCACCAACATTTGTTCTGCAGTCTTATCCACATAACTGACCAGGCTATTTTTATCTTTTGTTTCAATCTGGTCATTGGCCACTTTTCCTAATTCCGCAGCAATAAAAACACCAGTTTCTCTTACTAATCCAGCTACCTGAGTGGTCAGCCATTCCAAATCGATCATATTATTGGTTTTTCTGTAAGTTGATATAAGTGACTTAATTGTCGCCCCTGTTCATTATAATCGAGTCCATATCCTATGACAAATTCATTGGTTATAGAGAAGCAATGATGATCAGGTTGAATTGGATATTTAATTGCCAGCGGTTTAAAGAGTAAAGCCACGGAAGTAACCGACAGAACTTTAGCTTCATAAAGCATATCATATAAATAGGCCAGCGTTTTTCCAGAATCAACAATATCTTCAACCAATAAAACGGTTCTACCTTCAAAGGAAATATCAGGCGGTAGCACCACATTCATTTTTCCTGAAGAGACTGTTCCTTCGTATGATTTCATTCTTAGAAAGGCAATTTCGCAAGGAATATTCATCGCCCTGACCAAATCTGCCATAAAAATGAAACAACCATTCAGGACGCCAATAAGGATTGGATTTTTGCCATTGAGTTCTTTTCCGAGAAGAATACCCATTTCATTCACCTTATCCTTTATAACCTCTTCAGAAATAATTGGTTTAAACCAAAGATTCCCCACTTCAACTAAGTCTTCGTCCAGCATAAATTTGTTTTAAAGGCCAAATTTATCCATTAAAAATATTAAACTGGCCATTGAAGCTGAACCTAATTTTAATTCTCTGGGATTTACCGCTTCGAGTACATCGGTAGCTGTATGGTGAAAATCGAAATACCGTTGTGAATCAGGTTCAAAACCAACCAAAAATACGCCCTGAGGTTTTAATGGCCCAATATCAGCTCCGGAACCTCCTGGTTTTAGGAACAAGCCATACGATTCCAATAAAAAGAAGGATTCATTTAGCCTTTTTAACTGCTTTTCAAAATCAGGATTTGAACTTTCACAAGTAAAACCACGAGGGGTAAATCCACCTCTATCAGATTCTATGGCCGCAAAATGCTTTTCCCTGGCTAATAGAGCTTGCGCTGCATATTCCCGGCCCCCTCTCAGGCCATTTTCTTCATTCATAAATAATACGCAGCGAATAGTTCTTTTAGGTTTGTACCCCAATTTCTTGAAAAGATGTAAAACCTCCATAGACTGAACGCAACCGGTACCATCATCATGCGCACCCTCACCGACGTCCCATGAATCGAGATGTCCGCTAACTACAATCACCTGATCTGGATATTCTGTCCCTTTTATTTCCCCGATGACATTATAGGATAATTTATCAGCGAGCATGCGACTTGTATTTCTGATATAGACATTAACGCTTTCCTTTTTGAGTAAATCACTTAAAATTTCAGCATCTAAGGTACTGATACCCAAGGCTGGAATTTGCGGAATACCCTGTTGGTAACTCATTCCGCCGGTATGAGGATGAGCATCGAGCTGGTTCGTTAAAGAACGCACCAAAACGGCTGCTGCACCATATTTTGCTGCCCTTGCCGCACCAGAACCCCGTTGATCAGCTGCTGAACCATAAGCATTAAAAGTATTAAGCGGTCTTGGGTCCATAGGTCTGTTAAAAAAGACAATTTTATTTGCAATTTGACTGCTCCCTAATTGGTCTAATTCATCCAGACTCTTCACCTCCAGGACTTCAGCTGTGAGTCCTGCTGGACCAGTTCCTATAGAATTTCCTAAAGAAAGCGCACGTAAAGTAATGTCACCCTGACTTTTTGATCCGACGATACGAACTACCTCCTTCTCCCCTCTGTCCCAGTGAGGAACCATAACAGGTTGGAGCCAAACACTATCTAAAGCGAGTGTGTCCAGTATTTGTCTTGTATAATTTACAGCGGCGGCGGCCTGAGGGCTACCACTGATACGAGCCCCGATTTTTTTACAAAGGAAGGTCAACCATTCATACGAAACATTGCTTGTCAAGGCTTCATCATATATTTTCCGAATAAAAAAAGCGTCCTCATTATTTGCCTTTGGAGCCTGCGCATTTAGCCCCAAAAAGGAAATAATAAAAAGTAAAAATAGTGTCCCTATTTTTTTCATAATGTTTCATTTTAACGTTTAATTTAAAAAATAAAAAGTTTTTACTTTCTATCATAAAAAAAATAATTTCTTGATTCCCTTTCTTCAAAAATTTTTATTTGGGAAAAATAGAAATTAAAAACTATTCTATGGTAATGCCATTTTAAAAAAATAGTTCCCATTCTTTTGCCCTTTATAAAATTTGTAAAAATTCAAACAAATTACTATTTTTATGAAATATTTTGAAAATTAACAATATTTATTTGCTACTATCACAATGAGCAATAAAATACTTTAAAATAATTTGGTTTTATTTGGTTAGGGCGGAGGTAGTGCATTTTTTTTAGCGCTGCCTCTTTTTTTTTAAAAAAAATACAAATACTAACTAAGTTTAATATATATTTACGTCATCAATAATTGCTCCCGTTTTCAACTTAAAAATTTTTATAGATTACCCTTTACACTGTTGAACACGGGGAGATAGTATGACTATCTCCTTTTTTGTTTAAAAGAGCCTTCTACCATTATTTCGTCCTTATTCCCCATAAAATACTGCTCGTCTTTTATAACATATCCAGCCTTAGGTCTATATATAAGGTGTTGAACATTTTTAGTAATTGGACTACCGTTAAACAATCTGATGTCAATAAGTCCCACTTTATTTTGACTATCAAATTGAATGCTAAGCTTTCTTGTATTTACCTTTTCATCTTTAGCAGTGTAGGAAATTTTATATAACCTACCTGAACTGAAAATAGAATCTACGCTATATTTGTCGGAGAGTGACGGTCTGTTAATATCAGATTTTATGAATACATCCAGCTCCGATGCAAAATTTGGCTGACCTATATATAAGGTATCCGTTTTTCCGTTTAACGATAAAATCTTAGTTAAGGATATTTTGTTATTTACCATCCAATTTTTCTCTTCCTTCATAAAATCTATCACAGAAAAAAAAGAAGTAGTTGGTTGATTGTTCACTTCCCCCTTTTGGGAGCATGAAAAAATAAGCGTAAAAAGGAAGGATATCAGGATTGAACGAAACATTTTTTCAACAAATATAGGTAAGTCCGTCGGGGATGCAAGGACAAAATACATTTATCTATCTAAGGAATGGCCCTATTTATCTAATTTAAGTGTAGTACCAACCTCCTTATTCTTATATTGCGTTCGAATTAATTAGTATATAAATGAATCTACTTGAAAATATTCGTTTAGCCCTCCGGTCTATCCGAGCAAATTTATTGCGTGCTATTTTAACCTTGATGATTATCGCCTTTGGCATCATGGCTTTAGTAGGTATTTTAACAGCTATTGACAGCACCATTTATTCGTTGAACGATAGTTTTTCAGATCTTGGTGCTAATGTATTTGAAATTGACCCGCTATCCTCTGACGGAGCGAGAGGAAGAAGAGGCGGTTTTGTTGAAAAAAGAGGTAAAAATTTTACCTATAGAGAAGCCGTTGATTTTAAAGAGCGGTTTATTTTTCCTGCGGAAACCTCTATTTCTTTTAATTGCACCAGAAATGCTGCCGTAGGTTTTGGTGAAACTAAAACCAATCCCAATGTAGGCATTTATGCCGTTAATGAAAATTATCTGGAGGCAAAAGGATTTGATGTGGCTATAGGTCGAAATTTTTCAGCATCAGAAGCCTTAGACGGTTTGCCCATAGGAATTATTGGCGCTGATATCGTGAACCTTCTTTTCGACGGGAAGCCAGAAAAAGCCTTTAATAAAGTCATTTCTATAGGGAAACTAAAAATAAAAGTAATTGGTATTCTGGCATCTAAAGGTTCAGCCATGGGCGGAAATGAAGACCGACGAGTGATTATTCCTTTAGCAACGGGTAAAAAATACTACGCTAATGCCAATTCAAATTATAATATTTTAGTGGCTGTTAACGAACCTACTCAAATTGATTATGGTATTGCCGTAGCAACCGGTTTATTGAGGAATATAAGAAATCTTCGCACCTGGGATGATAATGATTTTGAGATTCAACGAAGCGACAGTTTAATTGATGTCATTAAAGAAAACACCCTTTATTTGCGCTTAGCTGCCGTGGTTATTGGGGTAATCACCCTTCTTGGTGCTGCCATTGGCCTCATGAATATCATGTTGGTTTCTGTTACGGAACGTACCCGGGAAGTTGGTATTTCAAAAGCTTTAGGAGCAACCAAACGGGTCATACTCATCCAATTTCTGACAGAAGCTATATTTATCAGTTTAATGGGCGGTATTGTGGGCATTATTTTTGGTGTGCTCATTGGGAACAGTGTCACTCTTTTAATGGGTGGTAGTTTTTTAATTCCCTGGCTCTGGATTGGTGTAGCGGTGTTTACCTGTACGATAGTTGGTTTATTCTCAGGCTTATATCCCGCTATGAAGGCAGCAGAATTAGATCCGATAGAATCTCTTCGTTATGAATAGCCAGCCAATGCTGGTTTAATAAAACATGGAGGATTCAAAAAAATTACACCGTGATTTTCAGGGAAATATCCTTTTGGTCCTTTTCCTGAATGCCGTCATCAAACCGTTGTATTTGTTGGGTATTGACCGGGGGGTTCAAAACATACTTCCCCCCGAAGAGTACGGTGTATATTTCACCCTTTTTAATCTTTCCTTTATTTTTCAAATTTTATCAGACTTCGGCTTGCAGACCTGGTTAACCAGAACCTGTGCGTTAAATGCAAAGGACGCCAGGGAGCAATACCCCAATTTCTTGTCCTTAAAAGCTATTTTATCTCTACTTTATGTAACGTTAACCGGCCTCGTTGCCTTTTTCCTTGACTTTTGGACTAAGTACCCCCTTTTTCTAACCGTCATTTTGCTTTTTCAATTAAGCAGCTCCTTTTTATTGTTTCTGCGAGCTACCCTATCTGGCCTGGGATTTTACCGCTTAGATAGTATTTTATCTATTACCGACAAAGGCATAAGTATCCTGGTAATGGGCACCTATTTATGTGTTCCCTCCTTACATTCAAAAATAACCATTGTCCTTTTTACATCGGTTCAACTACTCTCTATTCTCTTGACAATAAGTATCGCTCTATTTATTTTGTATAAAAATGCCTTCTCCTTCAAGCTCCATTTTGACATTTCCAAACTAAAATTATTACTCAAAGAGGGATTACCTTACGCTATTTTAGTATTATTAATGAGCAGCAGTTCAAGAATTGATACCTTAATCATTCCTTTTTTTTCATCGGATAAATTTGGTAGTTCAGCTATTTACGCTGGAAGTTTCAGAATACTAGAAGCCGTAAATATTATCGGTTATTTATTTGCAGGATTATTACTTCCGTTGTTTTCAAAAAGCATTCATCAAAAGGAAACCACAGCAAATTTAGCCAACATATCCATTCGCTTACTATGGACAATCACCCTGCCCCTCGCCATAGGTTTTTCTATTTTTTCAGAGGGAATCATTCTTATTTTATATAAAAATGCAACGCCTGAAATGGTACATACCTTTTCAATACTCATATTAGCCCTTATTCCTATGAGTGGAAATTATATTTACGGTACATTGTTAACCGCTTCAGGCAGCCTTTGGTCAATGAATCGTATCTTTGTTTTGATTTTAGGATTTAATTTGGTGTTGATTTTTGTTCTTTTACCATTACTTTCTATTCCAGGCGTAGCTTTAGCGTCATTGATAACACAATCATTGGCTCTTATTTTACAAATAAACCTGTGCATAAAAAAACAACTGGTAAAACGATCTTTGTCCTTAATCCTCAGCATTTTAATTTTTTCTTTTTTAACTATGTTGTTTATTTTTTTAACTAAATCATACCTGCCTTTCAAGCCTGCTAATATTCCATTTATCCTTTTAACTGGTATATTATGTACAGGAATCGCTATGATATCAACAGGAATGATTAAAAAAAATGAATGGACACATTTATTTAGTGAAACCATCAGATAATTTATGGAACCCAAACCGCCGAACTTATTAAGCTTAATTACCATATTATTTCGATGGCGAAAGCCTGTCTTTCTTTTTACCCTGTTTTCAGGGTTACTCACTGTAGTGGTAACCTTATTTATGCCTGATTTCTACGCTGCGGAGGCAAAATTCCTGGCCATAAGTCCGGAACAATCCAGGCCCGAGAATTTATTTGGGGGCTCCGAACAAATACGATATTACGGTGGGGAAGAAGATATAGACCGATTATTAATTATCGCAGAATCTAATGTCATCATAGATGAGATGGTCGATTCTTTTGAACTTTATAAGAATTATAAAATAAATCCAGCCTCACCTAAGGCACACTTTAAAGTACGAAAAAAATTTTCCTCCTATTATTCTGTAGAGAAAACAGATCGGGATGCGATTTCTTTAATTATTGAAGATAAAAAGCCTGAATTAGCGGCAAAAATGGTTCAATATGCTGGTTTTCTCATTGATGAGAAGGCTAAAAAGCTGATTAAAGACGGCTATTCAAAAATGATTTATTCCTTAAATACAGGCATTGCAGAAAAACAACTGGAAATCAAAATTCTAGGTGATAGCTTGAGCAAAACACGAAAAAAATACAATCTTTTTAATACTAAAACACAGTCTGAAATTATTTCCGAGCAATTCGATGTGGTGAAAAGTGAATATATCAGATCGAATGCAAGACTGAATAATTTAAAAACGGGCGGTAATATACCCAAAGATACTATTCAGTACTTAGAAGCTGAGGCTGAAGGATTAAAAGCTGAATTGGATACCTTAGAACGACGGGTTACCATGCTCAATGAAGGTCAACTTACCCTTAACGAGCTTGAGGTGCGTTATTATGCTTACATAGAACAAATATCACAGGAAAAACAACGATTAAAACTACTTTATTCGGCACAGAATGCCAATATTCCCGCCTTACTTGAAATGGAAACGGCGGAGATACCTTTGATGAAAAGCAGACCAAAACGTTCCTTCATCGTACTTGGCGCAATACTTGGAGCATTCCTTCTAAGTATTTTCGTAGTGATAACATTGGACCGATATAAAGAAATTAACTGGAAGGAAGTATTGCATGATAAATAGAGGGTCAGCCATTTTTCACGAAAAAATTAGTACTTCCCAGCGTAATTTATTTATTTGCTTTGCTCTTATTTTTACTATCGCCTGGTTTATTTCTCTGGTAGAAAATCAATGGCTTTGGTTGTTGCTCATCCCCGTTAGTCTGATTATCTGGTTTAGCATCATTGATTTTAAGCTAATTTTTTATCTCCTCTTATTTTTTATACCCCTTTCCACCGAAATTACTTTTGACAATGGACTGGGAACTGACCTGCCTACGGAGCCTCTTATCATAGGATTAATGGGCATTGGTTTGCTATATTTTCTCGTATATTTTAAAAAAATGGGAAGTAACTTCCTTACGCATCCCATAACCCTGCTTATTTATTTGCACCTTTTCTGGACCTTTTTTACCAGTCTAACCTCCCACTCTATTTTAATTTCATTAAAATTTCTATTGGCAAAAATCTGGTACGTGTGTACTTTTTATTTTATGGCAGGGTACCTCCTAAGGACCGAAAAGAGCATTAAACGAATGTTTTGGGTAGTTCTCTTACCGATGATTTTAAGCGTGGTAGTCATTTGGTACAGACATGCATCTTATGGCTTTTCATTTAGTGACATTCATCGCGTGTTGCATCCGTTTCAAAGAAACCATGTAAATTATGCTGCCTTACTTGCCTTATTATTCCCATGGATTTTTTTGTTGAGGTTTGAGTATTCTAAAGGAAGTTTTACAAGATTATTCCTAACTATTCTTTTACCTGTCTGGCTTATAGCTATTTACCTAAGTTTCACCAGAGCTGCTTACGGTGCCATTTTAATTTCCGCCATTGCAGGTCTGTTAATATGGTGGAGAAGTTTAATACCTTTTGTTTATGCGAGTATTTTAGTGGTTATCATTGGCATTTTCTGGCTTACAAACAATAATAAATATTTAGCTTTTGCGCCAAATTATGATCGGACCATTTCACATACGGAATTTGATAATTTACTGGAAGCGACGGTTAAATTAGAGGATATTAGCACCATGGAGCGATTATATCGTTGGGTTGCCGGCGCGCACATGTCTGTAAAAGAACCTGTTGTTGGCTTTGGTCCTGGTAGTTTTGTCCAACACTATAAAGCCTATACGGTTAAGGGGTTTCGCACTTATGTAAGTAATAATGAGGAAAAATCAGGTATCCATAGTTACTTTTTGATGGTACTTGTGGAGCAAGGTTTTCCAGGACTTATCATTTTCAGCCTTTTAATATTAGCTGTTTTAAAAACCGGGCAGCGAGTGATAAATGCCCCCAGGTCTCGTCAGCATCCCTGGATTCCTATGGCTACCATTACCAGTTTCATCGTAATTCTAACTTTTCTGACCATTAATGACCTGGTTGAAACCGACAAAATTGGTTCGTTTTTTTTTCTGTTCATTGCCATATTGGTTAATACCGATATTCATTTCTGGGATAAGAAATAACCAAGCAAAAGCGCCAGAAACCCAAGTGCGAGACTTAAAAAAGAATAGAAAAGGGCTATGCCAATATTTCCAATGCGCATGGCTTGCCAATTTTCCAATATAAAGGTAGAGAAAGTGCTAAATCCGCCACAGAATCCCGTGGCTAAAATTAAGTAAGAACTATCCGATAAATTTGCGCGCATTTTTAGCCCGGCAAGATAACCGAGAATCAAGCAACTAAGGATATTAGCTGACAAGGTGGGGACTGAGAAATTAGTAGCATTAGGCAAATAATATTGAAACCCAAATCGTGCCAGACTTCCTAGTCCTCCACCCAAAAAAACGAACCATATTTTCATCATAATTTAAGTTAATTTGAAACCACCCTGCTAAAATGAACTATTTTTTCACCGATTTAGCCCTTTTTTCAACATTTTTATCTTAAAATCAAAGGTAAAGAGAATGAAATCAAGGGGGTAAAATTTCTTTTATTATCTTTGACCACTGTTTTAATAAAAAACAGGTTAGAAAACTCATTTTTTCCCAATGACGGATTTAAAATCGCAAATAATTCCAGCAAAGCTGCCAAAACATGTTGCCATAATTATGGACGGTAATGGTCGCTGGGCAAAGAGTCAGGGTAAGGCCAGGATTTTCGGTCATACCTCTGCGATACAGGCAGTTAGGGAAGTAACCGAAGGGGCTGCCGAAATAGGCGTTGAATACCTTACTCTTTATGCTTTCTCCACGGAAAATTGGGCCAGACCTAAATTCGAGGTCAATGCTTTAATGAACTTATTGGTTGAAACACTAAGTCGCGAACTCGATACGCTGCACAAAAATAATATACGATTACAGGCCATAGGAAATATAGACGGACTCCCTGAATATACCAAAAAAGCGCTATTGGCCGGTATCGAAAAAACAAAGGACTATACCAGAATGACGCTCATTTTAGCGCTGAATTATAGCGCTAAATGGGAAATACTGGAGGCTACAAAAATGATTGCCACCGAAGTTAAAAACGGCTTGCTTTCTCCTGACGAAATTGATGAAAACGTTTTTCAACAAGCGCTTTGTACCCATGGGGTTCCTGATCCTGAACTACTGATAAGGACAAGTGGTGAATACCGATTAAGTAATTTCCTCCTTTGGCAAATTGCTTACACTGAATTGTACTTTTCGCCTCTATTCTGGCCTGATTTCCGAAAAAATGATCTTTTTACCGCTATTTTGGAATTTCAAAAAAGAGAAAGACGTTTCGGTCTGACCAGCGAACAACAGGCTTTAAATAACACCCCCATACAACCACATTAACCCCTTTTTTCTCTTTGATTGATATATTAAAATGAAAATTAACCATACTTCTTTACAATGTAGTTTACTCTTCGCCTTAGTTGCCTTGAGTACAACCTTTTTGTCAGGTCAAATTTCAAACGACACTACACCGACGTTTGATTACTCAAAACCAGGTGAGTTCGAAATAGGCGCTATTTCTGTAACTGGCGCTGAATTTAGTGATGACAATGCAATTATCAGTATTTCCGGCCTTGTTGTTGGAGATAAAGTGAGAATCCCAGGAGCAAAAATTCCCAGGGCGATCAAAAACCTCTGGAATCTGAGACTCTTTACTGATGTGCGCATCATCAAATCCAAAAATATTGGAGATGTTATATTTCTTGACATTATTGTAGTCGAGCGACCCCGGTTAAGTACCCACTCTTTCACAGGTATTGGAAAAAGTCAGCACGAATCATTAAACGAAGTAGTCAACAAGTTTTTAGTGAAAGGTGGAATTATTACAGATAATATCAAAGTTAATGCTGCAGAAGGACTGGAAAGACACTTTGCAGATAAAGGCTTTTTTGATTCTAAGGTGACCGTTGCCGAAGTAAAAGATACCGCCAGAGTTAATTCCGTGAACCTGGTTTTTGATATTTCCAGAGGCGAAAAAGTCAGAATTGAGGAAATTGTCCTCGATGGAAATATTGAGGTTCCCGACAAAAAACTTCTAAAAAAATTATCGAAAACCAAAGAAAGAAAAAAATTACTGTCTGCTTCTAAATTAATACAAAAGGAGTATAAGGAAGATAAGAAAAAAATAATTGATTACTATAACACCATTGGTTACAGAGATGCCAGAATCTTAAAGGATAGTATTTGGCGTGATGCCGAAGGATATCTAAGGATAAAGCTTTTCCTAAACGAAGGAAAGAGATATTATTTTAGAAATTTAACCTGGAAAGGAAACTCTATTTATGACGATAAAACCCTGACCTCCGTTTTGGGCATCGAAAAAGGAGCTGTTTATAATCAGGAACTTTTGGATAACAGACTAAAATTCAGTCAGGATGGAAGAGATGTAAGTTCTCTTTATATGGATTTTGGTTATTTATTTTTCCAGGTGGACCCTGTAGAAGTTGCTATCGTAGAAGATTCTATTGATATTGAATTAAGAATTTTTGAAGGCCCTCAGGCAAATATTGACAAGGTAGTTATTGCTGGAAATGACCGGACACACGAACATGTCATTCGTCGGGAATTAAGAACATTACCTGCTGAAAAATTTAGCCGTTCTGATATCATCCGCTCTCAGAGAGAGATCACAAATCTAAATTATTTCAACCCTGAAAATATGGGTATCAATACACCGGTAAATCCAGACAGAGGTACGGTAGATATTGAATATAAAGTCGAAGAAAAACCCTCCGATCAGCTTGAATTATCCGCTGGGTGGGGTGGTTTCAACCGGGTTATCGGTACTTTGGGTGTTTCATTCAATAATTTCTCTATGAGGAATATCTTCAATAAAGAGGCCTGGAAGCCACTACCAATGGGCGATGGTCAAAGATTGAGCCTTAGAGCACAGACAAATGGTGATTTTTACCAGTCTTATAACCTGTCTCTTTCTGAACCCTGGTTAGGGGGAAGGAAACCAAATTCATTCACCATTGGTGGCTTCTATAATCGCTTTGCTTACGGGCAGCGAGGAACAAGCACCTATCAGAGTTTAAATATTAAGCAAGGTTCTGTTAGTTTTGGTACCCGTTTGAAATGGCCTGATGACAACTTTGTTGCCAGTACAGCGCTTAATATTCAGACATTGACATTACAAAACTGGCAGGGATTCCAAACCGATAAAGGTGAGGCCGTTAATATTGGAAATTTCAACAATTTCTCTCTACGCCAAATCGTTTCCCGAAGCTCAATAAATGATCCCTTGTTTCCAAAGCAAGGTTCAAATATTTCTCTTTCCGTTCAATTTACATTGCCTTATTCTCTTTTTCAACCTAATAAGGATTATACGGATCTGCCTGTTGCTGAAAAATTCCGCTACCTCGAATATAATAAATGGCGCTTTGATGCTGAATGGTACACCACCCTTACCGGTAAGTTAGTCCTAAAAGCTGCAGCAAAAATTGGTATTCTGGGATCATATAATAAAGATATCGGTGCCCCTCCTTTTGAAAGATTCCAGTTGGGTGGCGATGGTATCAATAATCAACAATTTGGATTTCAAGGGGTTGATATCATTTCTATGAGAGGCTACGAAATCAATCAATTAGAGGCTAATATTAGTCCGGGTACGACAACGGGAACAGCGGCAACACCTATTTTCGATAAATTTACCATTGAACTTCGTTACCCGATTTCATTGAATCCAAGTAGTACTATTTACGTACTTGCCTTCGGTCAAGGTGGTAATGCCTGGCGTTCTATCAGAGATTTCAATCCTTTTGATATGAAGAGATCGGTTGGATTCGGACTTCGTGTTTTCTTACCGATGTTCGGAACCTTAGGTTTTGATTATGGCCTTGGTTTTGATAAAGCTAATGCAAAAGGACTTCGTGAATACGGTGATTTCAACATTATATTAGGTTTCGAACCTGAATAAATATTAATCATTTTGTTAGTAAAGAAAAAAGGAAGAGTAAAAACTCTTCCTTTTTTTTAGTACCCCTTTTGTCTTTCCCAATAATTTTGCTCTTCTATTTCAGCAAGAATCATAAGATAACTTTGATACCTTGACTCGCTAACTATTGTTTTTTCCAGGCCTTCTTTAACGGCGCAATTCGGTTCGTTTTTGTGTAAACATTTTCCGCCAAATCTACAAAGTTTAGATAATTCAAAAAACTCCCTGAAATTATGAGCTACCTCCTCTTGTGAGAGGTAGTTAAACCCTAACGTTTTTATTCCAGGTGTGTCGATAATATACCCACCCTTAGAATATGGGAACATTTCTGCAAAAGTAGTAGTATGCTGTCCTTTCCCGGAATAATCGGAAATAATTCCCGTTTTTCGTACATTGGAAGGATCTAACCTATTTAACAGACTTGACTTTCCCACCCCTGATTGTCCACCAATCAGGGAAATTTTATCCTTTAACTTATCTGATAAAACATCCAGACCCAGACCAGTTTCGGCGCTTAACAATAAACAATCATATCCGATTTTTTCATACATATTCCGAAGATTATTGAAAATTTCCATATCCCCGTCGTTGTAAAGATCTGCTTTGTTAAAAACAATCAATGTGGAAATATTATAAGGTTCCGTCATTAATAAAAACCTGTCAATAAACCCTTGTTTTAATTTAGGTCGCACCATGGTAATCACCACAACGGCCTGATCCACATTACTCGCAAGAAGATGTACTTCGTGTTTATTTCGGGGAGATTGTCTTACCACATAATTTTTTCGTGGAAAAATTTCTTTGATGGTACCCTTGCCTATTTCATTATCCGGAATAATTAAGACCTGATCTCCAACGGCAATAGGATTAGTGGTTGGCAAGCCATCCAATCTAAATTTCCCTGACATCCGACATTCTATAATAGATAAATCTTCCTTCTCCACGACATACCAACTACCCGTTGATTTCAAAACCACCCCTTTTTCAGACATTTATGTACATTTAAATCTTTTAACGAACATTCATTATTCCAGCACAAACGGCTGACATTTCTCTCAAAAGAGATGGATTTTCCTCTAAAACATTACCAACAACCACAATATCTGCACCTGCATTAAAATGTAAGGCTACTTGATCTGCACTTCTCACACCACCTCCCACAATAAGAGGACCAGAAATAAGACTTCTGACTTGTTTAATCATTTCACCGGAAACAGGATTTTTAGCTCCTGATCCTGCGTCTAAATAAAACAATTTCAACCCCAACATTTCTCCAGCTAAGGCTGTATGAGCGGCAATACCTGGTTTGTCAGCAGGAATCGGCATTGTATTACTCATATAAGAAGCGGTATTAGGCCTGCCGCCATCTATTAATAGATAAGCTGTAGCAATTGATTCTAGCCCTGATTCTTTGATATAAGGTGCGGCAACTACTTGTTGACCGATTAAAAACTCAGGATTTCTGCCAGAAATCAGGGAGAGAAATAAAATAGCATCTGCCAGCGCATTCACCTGAAAATAGTGCCCGGGAAATAAGATGAGAGGCAAATCAGTATTTTTCTTTAAATATCGAAGACAAGTTTCCAACCTATCCTTTTGAATAAAACTACCTCCAATAAAAACATATCCAATACCGGGTAATTGAAGTTGTTCTGTGATAGAAAAAAGATTGTCAGGATCGATTCCATCAGGATCAATCAAAACAGCTAATTTTTTTTTGCCGAGGGCCTGACACGAAGTCATTTCCGAAAATATGGAAGGCGGGCGATTTGGTTTCATCTGATTGGCTCCTAAATCATTTAATAGACGAACAAAGATAAACAATCAAAAACCATCTTTTGATTTATTTTTCACCTCCATGCTTCCATCAATCGCGCGCATTTGAATTTGATTAAACGATTGATCCGCGTTAAAGCCTTGACTGAATACCGTGTCTTTCGGCGTAGCTATTACTACAAATTTATTGGTATACAAGTTTTGTGTTTCCTCATTCCACGTCAACTCGGGTGATTCCATCACTTCTTTATTGACACTCGTCCAGCGCACATTTTTTTTCAAAAAAGTTTTCTTTTTTGATTGATATCTTGCCGCATAATCAGCGGTAAGTGTACTTGTTATTTTTCCTTGTGGGTTAAAAAAGTCAATATGAATACCTTCGGAAAATTCTTGAAATGGGTCACTCGCCTGTAGATGAAAATTTAGCACCGGTGCTTTTATTCTAATTCTGACTACGGCAGAGTCAGAATATAAAATTTCCACCTCTTTTGTTTTTTCAATTTTCAAATCACTTTCAGAAAAAGTTACGAACTCCTCTGTTTTATCGCAGCTAAAAAACACAATGGAAATGAAATATAATAAACCCGGATAACTGATAAGCCTCATTTTTAGCGCATTAAATGTACATTTCCTGAAAAAGATAAAGCTGTATCATCTATGAACAGAATAGTGACGGTATATAAATAGCTACCAGTATTTAGCGCAGCGCCCTTTGAATCGGTACCGTTCCAACCACTTGTTTCGTCGTTAATTTTTATATTTTCCACCTTGTAAATAATACCTCCGTAACGATCATAAATAGTCAAATCCTTTATAAATTTTGCTGATTCATTGGCAAAAGCTGTAAAAAAATCATTCACACCGTCATTATTTGGAGAAAAAGCATTGGGAATAAAAACCGGTCTGTTTTTCGCTACGTCGATATTAATATCATCCTCCGCTACACAACCATCCGGATTAGTAACCTGCACCTTATAAACGATTTGATTATTAACTCTTTCTTTAGTTCTCGTACTTGAACAGGTGCTGCAAACCACAAGGTCCTGGGGTATCCATTTATAAAGAACCGGGCTTTGGTTAGCTTGTGCTGTCAATTGAAAATAAGTACCCAAATTTACTAAGGTATCAAGACCTGCAAAAACGGTTAATTTTCCTGGTTGTTTTACGGTAACATTTTGCTGAACTGTGCAGCCTAAAACATCAGAAATACGTAAAATATAATCTCCCGCCGCCAGATTTTTAAAATTATTCTGGGTTTGAAAAGGTCCGACATCGATAGCATAAGAATAAGGAGGCGTTCCACCTGCTCCAATTGAAGCGATACTTCCTGCCTTAAATCCAAAACATAGGTTATCAATCACCTGAATAGTGCCAATTTGTAGGGACGTCGGTTCAAAAATCTGTTGGAATGTATCCAATTTGCAACCATTCCTATCAAAAATGGTCAAACCATAGTTCCCTACACCCAAATCTTTAATGAATGGATCTCTTTCACCGCTTTGCCATCTGAACACATAATTACCATTGCCACCCAGGCCATTTGCTTGTATAGATCCGTCTTTTAACCCGTTACAACTAACATTTATTGGGGATAGATTTACGCTTAAAGGCGGAAAATCATTTACTGAAAAAGAAAAATTACCCAAACATCTGTTTTTATCCCTCACCTGAACCTCATATTTTCCTGCTTTAATATTTGCCAAGGAATTAGCAGACTGAAAACCTTGTCTATCCTTCCAGTCATATTCATAAGGTGCATTACCATTATCGATATTCACTTCAATTTTACCGTCGGAAAACCCAAAACATCGGGGTGGAATAATAGATTCTACAGAAGGATCTAAAATGAGTTCCAATTCCTTTAAATTAAGGGTAGTATCAAAAAGGCATTGATTAGCGTCTTTTACCTGAATTTTGTAATTTCCCACGGGCAACCCTGAGAGTAAATTTTGGGTATTAAAACTGGCATTATTCCAGCTATATTGGTAAGGAGCTGTTGCGCCCGCCACTTTAAGACGAATGGAACCATCTAAACCACCGTTACAAGTTGGCATTTTCAATTCAGGAACAATGTCTATTTTTTGGGGACTATTCACAAAAAAAGCTAACGAAGTAGAGCAGGTCGTTTTATCAACGACAGTTACGGTGTAATTACCCGTCGCCAATCCTGTTCTTGAACCTTCCGTTTTACCGTCATTCCAGCGGTAAACATAAGGACTGTAATCGTTTGAAATGTCTAAATCAATTTTACCAGTTTCTGTATTCGGACAGGCAATATCTGACACCCGAGTATTTGTTTTAAAATGATCGTTACAGCAGTTTATTTTTATATCAACCACTTTGCTCACGCTACAACCTTCTGCGCTGGTTATCCTTAGTAATACAGGCGTAGTTCCCGGCTGATCAAAAATAACAGAATGAGGGCCTTTTCCTAAATTATTTTGTATTCTGGCAGCGGGGCCAAATGACCAGTTCCATGTTCGTATAGATCCCGGGGTTGTGGAGTTATCGCTAAAAACAATAGGACTTCCTACACAAGCCTCAGAAACATCGGTAACGAAGTTCACCTGGGGACCTTTGAATTTGCTCGTGCCACCAAACTTCAATTCATAACCAAAACCTGTTTGACTGTAGTTGATGATAACTAAAGCATAAGATTTTCCTACTTCCATGATCGCCGGCTTAACGAAACTATTTGCCCCATTACTACACCCACAATTTTCAATTTCATCTGTTTCACCTTCCCTCAAACCTGTTGCGCCAGTACAGGCAATCCATCTGTTTATAGGCTCACCAACATTCTCACCTACAATACTATACCTCAACATTTTCTTATTGCTACAATTATTTAAGGCAGTCAATTCATATAAAACCCAATCTAAATCATCACTCGGGTTACTTGGTGTTATAGTGAAAGTCAGCGAACCAGCGGTTTGGATAGACCATTTATACCAGGTAGATTGTTCTTCAATAACGGGAGACCTTCCTCCCAAATTATCTGTACAGAATGCATCATTAATATTATCTAAAACGGCTCCACGGTCTCTGACAGAGCTTACAGTAAATGGTCTGTCGTCACATAAAATGACGGCAGATTGACAATCGCCTGAGGGAGAACCCGATGAGGTATAACTGTTAACACATAATTTAAAAGTCCCACTATTTGTCCCCCTGGCACTTACCCGCACATAATATTTTTGTCCAACCAGCATGCTACTCGATAAAATCTGAACTACATTATTGGAAGGCGCTCTATTATCAGAAATACAAGCAACCTGCGTTAATGACCCACAAGATCCTATATAAACGGCCATTTGTGGTGACCTTAGACTACCCCCTTTTCCAAGCCGGGTATCTCCAACTACCTGAATACTAACATTAGTTCCCCGGGAGGTAAAAATAAACCACACATCCCGCTGCGCCTCCTGGGGGAAACAGGTAGCCGGCGCAACACCCTCATCTACGGCGCCCACAGTGGTGAAAGCTGCTGAATCAGAACACCAATTATCAAGATTTGTGAGTATTCTTGCCTCTTCACACTTATCGTGAGGTACGCTCGCAAAGGAAATACAAACAAATAACTGAAAAATAATTATAGTAAATAATCTGGTCATATAAAAAGATTATAATATCCTATTAAACGTAAAATTAACATATTAGGTGTACTTTATTTAATAAACTTGCCTGTTGGATTACCTCATTTTCTATCCATTTTAATCAAATAGCGTTATATTTACTTTTTAATGCCCTGGCTCACCAAAATTCATCGTTAATGCAGAAGCATATTCCCAATGTAATCACTTTATTAAATCTGCTTTTTGGTGTTTTTGCTTCCCTTTCCTTGCTCTATGGATCATTGGAATTAGCTCTTTTTTGGATTGGATTAGCAGCATTGGCAGACTTTTTAGACGGGTTCATTGCCAGATGGCTCAATGTTCAATCTCCATTAGGAAAAGAACTGGATAGCCTGGCAGATATGGTTTCCTTTAGTTTCGTACCCGGAATTATTTTCTACGGTCTGGTGGTCCAAAATCAAACGGGATCCTGGCCAGTTGCATGGCATTGGATAGGAATGCCGGCTTTTGCTATTACCCTTTCTGCCGGATTGCGATTAGGACGATTTAACATAGATATTCGTCAAAATACTGACTTTATTGGCTTACCAACGCCTGCATGCACCCTTTTTGCCGTTGGCCTCCTTCTCATTCATTTGTTTTACAAAGAATCATTCCTCCATAATCTACTTGATATTAAATTTTTAATCGTCTATATTATTGGCCTTAGTCTGCTCATGCAGGCAAATCTGCCGATGTTTAGTTTAAAGATAAAAGGAGGTTGGAAAAATAACCAACTTAAAATTATTTTTGCTGTTTTTTGTGCAATAGTGTTAATTTGGCAGCCAAAACTGGCACCATTAACCTGGATAACCAGTTATATTCTATTGTCCTTATTTACTCATTTCTATACTTCAAAAAAAATAATATGAAATTTTTGGCGGAAATTGACATCATGCCTCACAAGGAACTACTTGATCCTCAAGGCAAGACCGTGGCAAAGAATCTTCACCATATTCCTGTAGATGGTATTTTAGATATCAGGGTTGGAAAACACATTCAAGTGCAACTAGAGGCCGACAATGAAGCTGAGGCAAATGATAAAATCAATTTGGCATGTAAAAAATTACTGGCCAATCTGATCATGGAAAATTATACTTTCCACCTCAAGGAAATAGATTAATAGGTATCTATGCTGTATTTGGTGCCTACGCCCATTGGAAATCTGGAGGACATAACCCTACGTGCCATTCGCACTTTAAAGGAATGTAATTATATATTAGCTGAAGATACGCGGACATCGAGGAAATTGCTTGATCATCATGGCATTTCGACCCCCTTACGCCCGTTTCATGCCTTCAACGAACATCATGTGACGGAAAATATAGTAAAAGAATTACTTTCCGGTATCTCCATTTCTCTTATTTCTGATGCAGGAACACCTGGCATATCTGATCCCGGATTCCTTTTGGTTCGTGCCTGTGTCCGTGCAGGTGTTGAAGTAACCTGTCTTCCTGGTGCGACAGCAATTATACCTGCGCTGGCCGCCTCTGGACTACCGACGGATAGTTTCCATTATGAAGGATTTTTACCTCATAAGAAAGGGAGGCAAACCAGATTAAAATATATTGAGCAACTCCCGGAAACCTCCGTCATTTACGAATCACCACATCGATTGGTAAAGCTAATAGACGAGCTTTCAACTATTTGCGGACCTGACAGGAATGCTTGCGTTTGCAGGGAGTTATCCAAACTACATGAGACATTTCACAGAGGTTCACTCATTGAACTCCAGACATACTTTAAGGAGCATCCCGGTCAGGTTCGAGGCGAAATAGTTTTCCTTCTTGCAGGAAAAAGTTAAACGGCCTGCTTTCAAATATGAATAGCACGGTTACTTGTCGCTGCTAAGGCTGCTTCTTTAATCGCTTCAGAGTACGTTGGGTGAGCATGACTCATACGGCAAGCGTCTTCAGCGGAAGCTCTGAATTCCATTAAGGTTACCCCTTCCATTATTAAGTCGGCCGCTCTCGCGCCAGTTATATGTAAGCCCAAAATTTCATCTGTCTCAGCATGGCAAAGCATTTTAACCAATCCCTCTATATCTGTGCTGGCCCTAGCTCTTCCCAATGCCTTGAAAGGGAATTTACCTGACTTAAAAGGAATACCTGCCTCCTTCAACTGGGCTTCTGTCTGACCGACACCCGCTACTTCAGGCCAGGTATAAATGACATTGGGAATAAGATTATAGTTAATATGTGGTTTTTGACCCACCATAACTTCAGCGACAAAAATACCTTCCTCTTCTGCTTTATGCGCCAGCATAGGGCCTTGTATAACGTCACCAACAGCATAAATAGTAGGGACAGTTGTTTGTAAATGCTCATTTACCTGTATCTTTCCTTTTACATCTACCGCTATACCGACATTTTCCAATCCAAGATTATCTGTATATGGCCTTCTACCGATGGAAACAAGACAATAATCTGCTGAAATTTCCACTTCCGTTTCGGTTCCCTTTTTTTTGTAAAAAACAGCTACCGATTTCTCAGAAGGCACAACCCGGGTAACCTGGGCACTCAAATGGAATGTTACGCCCATTTTTTGCATTGATTTTTGTAATTCCTTCACACATTCCGTGTCCATGGAAGGGACTAAGGTATCCATAAACTCAATGACCTCCACTTTAGTTCCTAGTCTGGCATATACTGAACCTAGTTCCAAACCAATAACCCCTCCTCCTATTACAACCATATTTGCAGGAACCTCCTGAATACCTAAAGCCTCCGTTGAGGTAATTACTCTTTTCTTATCATAACTAAAAGCTTCCGGAACAATAGGTTTTGAACCGGTAGCGATGATAAATTTATGAGATTCCACGACTAAGGCTTCGCCATCATTTTTTAAGACCTTAATTTTATTGCTGTCAGTAAATGAAGCAAGGCCATGAAAAACATCAATCTTGTTTTTTTTCATCAAGAAATCGATGCCTTTTACCGTTTGTTCAACTACCTCGTTTTTACGTTGGATCATTTTGGGCATATCCACACTCAGACTACCCACGTTTATACCGTGACTACTAAATTTTTCCTTAGCTGCAAAATAGTGTTCTGAAGAGTCTAACAACGCTTTTGAAGGAATGCAACCTACATTTAAACAAGTGCCACCCAATGAATTATACTTTTCTACCAGGGCAGTTTTCATACCTAATTGCGCACATCTGATAGCGGCTACGTACCCTCCCGGACCTGCACCAATAACTGTTACATCATATTTCATTACTGTCAAAAATTTTTACGAATTTACAAACGAACCATACGATTTACTACCGCAAATAACAATATCTGCTAAATATTTGTTCCCTGACACATTACATTTAGCTTTCAAAAAGCTAAGCTTCACCTTTTGGGCTATTATCCTCTCTCCTATTTTCATTTGGTTTATTTTCCGGACGGGTACCACCGCCCTGGCGAAATGGAGGACGATTCCCTGGTGGACGGTTACCTTGAGGAGGTCTGTTTCCTTGCGGCCTGTTTCCTTGCGGTCGATTTTCAGCAGGCGAACTTTGTGCTGGTCTTGGCCCCTCATTTTGCCTGTTCCCGGTTGGTCTTTCACCCGTATTTGGCCTTTCCGCAGGGTTTGGTCGGTTAGTTTGTTGGGGCCTGTTTCCTTGCACAGGTCTTTGATCAGACCTATTATTTTCGTGGGGACGGCCGCCTTCCGGACGATTTCCCTGTGGTGGTCTGTTTGTCGTTAATTGAGGGCGATCGTCTGAGGGCCTTCTGTCTTGAAAACGGCTACTTTTCTTTTTCTTTCTGCGAATTTCTTCAGGTAATTCAACTGCGCCTGTGACATCGGAATAATCCCTTCCACCACCTTCAAATTCGTCAGGTTTAAGAATTCCCTCTATTTCCCTGAAATCAGGGATTAAATTTCCCCTAACTGCCGACTGCTGAATTTCTTTAACCATATCAATAGTCTGTGGATACAATTTACCCCTACCATGATCGTGTTCGTATGCATAGAACAGCAACCCTTTAAAAATATCCGTTTTAACTAAAATGGCCTTTCCTTTTTGTGTTTCCACCCTATCAGCACGTTCCGGGAACGATTCTATGGCTTCCATGTAGGTATCCAGTTCAAAATTGAGGCAGCATTTTAACCTACCACACTGACCCGACAATTTTGCCTGATTAATGGCCAGGTTCTGATATCTGGCTGCTGTAGTTGACACTGATTTGAAATCGGACAACCAGGTGGAACAGCACAATTCTCTTCCACAAGAGCCTATGCCCCCAATTCTGGAAGATTCCTGTCTGGCTCCAATTTGTCTCATTTCAATTTTAACTCTAAACTCTCGCGCAAAGATTCTAATCAATTCACGGAAATCCACTCTGCCGTCAGCCGTATAATAAAAGGTAGCCTTTCTCTTATCTCCCTGATATTCAACATCTCCGATCTTCATATCTAAATCTAACGACCTGGAAATGGCTCTGGCTTTGATTAGCGTTGGAATATCCTGTTGACGGGCATCATCCAATCTTTCCAGGTCACGTTCATTGGCTAATCGAATAACCGACGTAAAGACCGTATTTTCTCTTACCCTTTTTTTCTTTAATTGTAAGCGAACAAGCTCCCCCATCAAGGTAATTCTTCCAACGTCATACCCCGTGCCAGTTTCTACGACAACATCGGCGCCAACATAAATTTCAGGCAAATTCTCGAGAATAAAGAAACCTTTATGTGAGCCATTTTTGAAACTCACCTCCACTAAATCGAACGGATAAGCATCGCGAACATCCAAAGCAGACAACCAATCATAAGTATTGAGTCTATTACATGAACCCGTAGCACAACTACCGTTACTTTTACAACCTTTTACCTCACCATCACTTGTATTACATACTGTACAACCTGCACATCCCATAATTTATTATTTATAATTGTTCCATATACGGCCTTCCCCAAAATTAAAATGGATAAAAAGGCTATATATTAAAAAATTTATTTTGCATAATCTGATGAAATTTAATAGACAAATCTAAAAACAAAATTTTAGGATTTGCATTTCTTTCCAAATGTGCAAAATTCTCATCGGCTAAATGAGTCATTTGTTCCAACTGTTTGTCGGTCAAAATGGCTCTTAACTTTTCTGAAGTAGCTATCATTTCCTTAGGTATATTTGATTTTTCCTGACCTAAAATTGGTAAAACCAAAAGACCTCTAAAAAAATGTAAACTATATCTGATAAATATTTTTTGTTTCTCCTTTGTCCAAACGGCTATTTCATCTACCCATCGGCTCATTTCCAATCCATTTCCCTTATAACATTTTCTCATCCAGTCAATCAGAATACCAGCATTCAGATCTTCCTGTTCTGCCATTAAAGCAATGGCTTCAGAGAAACTACCGTTAGCCAGTTGAATAACGGTATTGAGTTGTAAGTCGGAAACGGAAGGATAAATGCTCTTCAGTGTTTTATCCAATACCTCGTCAGTCAACAAAGGTACTTTAATCAATTGGCAACGAGACATAATCGTTTGCAATATTTGATCTGATTGTTCTGCAACGAGAATAAAATGAGTATCCGGTGGAGGTTCCTCCAGTATTTTAAGCAATCTATTGCCCTCTTTACCTAAGTATTCCGGCAGCCAGATAATCATAATGCGCACCTCAGCCTCGGCACATTTAAGGCTTAATTTTCTTCTAATGTTAAAACATTCCTCTTTATTGATGTTGGCCTGTTTATTGTCTGCAGCAATTTCACTTATCCAGTCATCTTTTGTAAAATAATGCTTTTTCATCAAAAGGTTTCGCCAAACTGGCAATAAATTATCACTGGTGACATCTTTTCCTATGGTTGGAAAAGCAAAATGAACGTCTGGATGAAGGTATTTAAAAGAGCGGTTACAAGAAGGACAGGCACCACAGGCTTCTCCCTGAACGGGGCTTGGGCAAACCATGGCATGGGACATAGCGACAGCCAAAGGCAAAGCGCCAACACCTGAAGAACCTAAAAGCAACACAGCATGAGGAACTTTATGCTGTATTATCATGCTTCGAATATTGTCCTTAACCCTTTCCTGACCTACAACCTCTGAAAATTTCATTTGTGACGTAATATTTTCCCATTCAATACAAAAATAAGGATAATAATGGCTAATGCGCCTCCAGCCAATTATTTCCACTTTTCACCTCAACCTCGATAGGAACTTTCAAAGAAGGCATTGCATGACACATTTTATCTCTTATGAGCACTGATAATTTTTCAACTTCCGCTTTTGGAACATCAAAAACCAATTCGTCATGTACCTGAAGAATCATTCTCGCACCCCAGTTTCCATTTTTCAATTCTTTATGAATTGAAAGCATGGCCATTTTAATTAAATCGGCAGCTGATCCCTGAATTGGCGTATTGATGGCCATTCTTTCCGCATTACTTTTTTCCAGGGAGCTATTTGAATGAATATCCCTTAATATTCTTTTTCGACCCATTAATGTCATGACATAACCTTTTTTACGAGCCATATCAACGGTTTTTTCCATATAGGACTTTAGACCGTGATACTGTAAAAAGTAAGCGTCAATCAATGCTTTCGATTCATTGCGGGAAATTCCCAGCTGCTTTGAAAGGTTGGTGGATCCAGCACCATAAATGATACTAAAATTAACTGTTTTCGCCCTATACCTTTGCTCTTTAGAAACCTCCTCATAAGGAATGCCAAATACTTTGGCTGCCGTTGCCCGGTGAATATCCTGCCCCTTTTGGAAGGCCTCCAGCATACCTTCATCCCCACTTATTTCTGCAATAATCCTTAGCTCTATTTGTGAATAATCTGCCGCTACTAACACATGATTTTCGTCCCGTGGTATGAACGCTTCCCTCACTTTGGCGCCTTCCTCTGTTCGAATGGGAATATTCTGTAAATTAGGATTATTGGAGCTAAGCCTTCCCGTTGCGGTCAACGCCTGATTAAATGAGGAGTGAATTCTTTTGGTGTTCGGATTCACCATATTGGGAAGAGCGTCAACGTAGGTTGATTTGAGTTTAGACAGACCTCTATGGTTAAGAATTTCACTAATGATGGCATGTTGCCCGTCCAGTTCCGCCAGTTTTTCCTCGTCCGTGGCATATTGTCCCGATTTGGTTTTCCTCCATTTGTAAGGTATTTTTAATTTGTCAAACAAAATTTCCCCTACTTGCTTAGGCGAAGCAATATTAAATGAAGCGCCTGCGAGCTCGTAAATTTTATGTTCAAGAAGTTTTATCTCCTCCTTGAGTTGAACAGAATAAATATTTAAAAAATCGACATCTACACGGATACCTTCATATTCCATGTCGGCTAAAACCTTTAATAACGGCGCTTCCAGATTATTAAACAGCTCATACAAATTTTCTTTTATCAACAAAGGCTCTAAATGATTTTTCAGCTGCATCGTTATATCCGCGTCTTCCGCCGCATATTCCTTAACATCATTTACCTCAATATCTCTCATGGTCTTCTGCCCCGCCCCTTTTTTACCAATCAGCGAAGTTATAGAAACAGGTTTATAATCGAGGTAAGACTCTGAAAGATAATCCATGTTATGCCTCATTTCAGGTTCCAGAAGATAATGGGCAATCATAGTATCAAAGAACGGACCTGGGAGTTCCACGCCATAATTTTTCATGACCATGGCATCGAACTTAATATTCTGTCCGACCAATATTATTCGAGTATTTTCCAGCACAGGTCTTAATAAATCAACTATTTCCACAGCGATTTTTCTATCTGCCGGAATAGAAATATACCAGGCGATGCCCTTTTTGTAAGCAAAAGAAATACCCACCAGATTGGCTAAGGTAGCGTCAATATTATCTGTTTCTGTATCAAAGCAGAGGGTATCTTGATGTAAAAGGTCCTCGACCAATTTTTTTATTTCTGCATGCTCCTCAACCAAATAATAGGTATGTGGCGTATTTTCAATATTAAAATTGGCAATACGCGCTGTTTTTTCAGTTATATTTTCAGTAGCGGGTTCAACTTCTTTTTCTTTTGGAAAATCAAACGAGCCCTGAGCTGAAGTATTTGCAGGAATAGGTTCTGTCGTAGGGTCAGGTCCCAGAATATTCATAGAAATAGAACGAAACTCTAACTCCTTAAAGAGATCTGCCAATACTGTTCTATCGAGGGGATCGAGGTGCAGATCTGTTACATTAAATTCTATGGGCACATTAACATCAATCGTCGCCAACTGATAGGACAATCGTGCCTGATCAGCAAATGTTACCAATCGTTCCCCATTTTTACCCTTTATATTTTGAGCATTGGCTAATATATTTTCAAGCGAACCATATTCCTTTAATAATACCGCCGCCGTTTTAGGACCAATACCGGGAACGCCGGGAATATTATCGACACTATCCCCTTGTAAACCAAGGATATCAATGACCTGATTTACGTTTTGAATATCCCACATTTCACAAATTTCCTTTTCCCCAAGTAATTCTATACCATTTCCTTGTCGGGAAGGTTTATACATGATAATATTAGGCGAAACCAACTGACCATAATCCTTATCAGGAGTGACCATATAAACGGTAAAACCATCAGCGCCCGCTCTTTTGGCAATGGTACCAATAACATCATCTGCCTCGAAACCGGGAACACAAAGAATGGGAATATGAAAACCCTTCAAAATTTTTTGAATCCAGGGAATAGCCACACCTATATCTTCTGGCTGTTCCTCCCTGTTTGCTTTGTACTTTGGGTATTGTTCATGTCTGAAAGTTGGACCATGAGGGTCAAAAGCAACAGCTATATGGGTAGGTTTTTCTGTCCTTAAAAGATCCCATAACATTCTGGTAAATCCGTTAATTGCAGAGGTATTCAAACCTTTTGAATTTATCAGTGGCCTGGTGATAAAGGCAAAATGTGCGCGATATACCAAAGCGTGTCCATCCAAAAGGAATAATTTTTTCTCATTCATCCAAATAATATTTTCAGGTGTTTTTGACTTGTTTTAAAATGTTAGGGCATATTTCATAAGCATTTGCTGATTGATGCTCACACCTCTTCCAAGACCTCTTACGCCATTCGGTTGGCTGTAATCGGTAATTTGCACCAACACGTCACGATCATAATAAGCATTTACATTTACAGAAAGTTGAAACCCCTTAATTATTTTCATACTTAAATCATTTGTCCAATACTGTAAATCTACGTATTTAAAATCCTTTAGATAGTTTGAATACAATTGAATAGCAGAGGCGTAAGTAAATTTATTTTCCAGAAATTTCGTTTTATAACTTAATCTTAACAAGGTACCTAATTGTTTATCAATGTTTTCTGCTGAAATAATAGTTCCGGTGGATGATTTTTCTACAGGATTTCCGTGAACACCTAAGAAGGCAATCTCATCATTATTAACAATAATAAATCGACCTGCCAGAGGTGAATAATAAATAGCCCATTTATCATTGGGCCTAAAATCCATTCCGGCGGAAACACTTATCTGAGCGGGTGAAAAAAACAAAGATTGCAATCGGGTGTCCTTGCCATCCAATTTTTTGAGAAAATTTCCAGGAAAAGAAGCAGGGCCTTTATAAGTAGGGGCAATTTGGCTGATAAAATTAACACCCGAAGCATAAGATAATTTGGATTTACCTGATGCCTTGATACCTAATCTGGAATCCATTCTTATTTCATCAATTGATTTTTGAAAGGGAACTTTGGTAAGGGTTCCTTGCCCAATGACCCCTGCACCCAATCGTTGGACGCCAAATTGGGAAACAAAGGTATTATCCCAAACTGCTCTCTTTTTTTTATATTTGGCGCTGAAATTAATCGCACCACCAAATCCTACTCTATTTTGGCCTGAACCAACTCTTGGATTTAGTTGTAAAAGTTGTACACCGTCAACCCCGATACCCAAACCAATATCCCAGATTGAATCTTTTTTTGTTTTTTTTTCCTCTTCTTTTTTTTGGGCAAATATGGAAGGAATTAAAAGGAAACAAAAAGATACGCAAAGGAACAATTTACCTATCCATTTCATCTGAATCATCTGTTTTAATTAAAGCATATTTTTCGGTCGTCAACTTATGCAAGGGTAAGGTAACCCAGGTTTTTTCGTCTGTTTTAACGGTAAAAGATCCTGAATCAATGGCAACAACGATACCTTCAACATCGTCAATTTTGATGGTATCTCCCACTTGAATTTTATTTCGATTATAATAGCCACTTAAAATATTTGACAACAATGGTTTTGAAGCGGCACCATAACCTATGGCAAATGCGAGCATAATTCCCGCCAAAATAATAGATAGATTGATTTGAATAAATCCTGTTTCAATGCCGGACTGTTCCAGAGCGATGAGCGCAATATTGACAAATATAAAATAAAAGACTAAATTAGAAATGAGGCTTGCCGCAGGAATATCCATGGAATAACAAGCTGTTCTAACAAAACCTCTTAGTAAATCTGCCAGAAAAATGCCAAGCAAAAAGACAAAAATGGCAGAAATGAGTCGGGGCAAATAGGTAAATACCAACGTTATTATTTCGGAAAGCGCCTCAACTTCCAACACATCTACTGCAATTAAAACAAAGAGGAAAAAGAAAAAATAATAAATGAGTTTAGCAATAATTTTACCTGATCTGAAGCGTAAAGGCGTTTTATTTAATACCTCTATATTTCCCAATCGTCCTAAAAAATGATCTATCCCTATTTTATCAAAAAATCTGGATACCAGTTTGGCAATAATTTTTCCAATAAGTGCACCAAGTAATACTAATATCGTGGCAAGCAATATCCTCGGAAACAAATTGATGACATAATTAAGTGTTTGATTTAACGATTGCTCCCAACGAAGCCAAAAAGAATTTGCAGATATATCGACCATTAAATTTTCCATAACAATAATTTTATCCCTTTAATTCAGGTGGATTTGGAAATCTGTTCATAGCACTTGATTTATTTGTGTCAAGTAAATCTGAAAAAGTCAAAAAGAAATTAGGTACAAATAAATCAACCATTTGACCAACCATTCGAAAAAGGGAGATTCTGCTATGAATACTTTTTCTTATGACCTCCTGTTGAAATGGTTCTAAGAAAAGTTCATTCTCATCGATTAGTTTTTGAAAATTATTTTGACTCATTTCGATTTTTTTTCTTTTTCTTCCAATATCATTCGATTTTTTTGTGCCTTCGCTTTAGCTCTTTTTAACTGCATTTTTACAGCACTTTCCGATTTTGACACAATGTGAGAAATTTCCTTTATAGATAAATCATCCTGATATTTCATTAATAACATAAGTCTGTCCCCCAGAGCCAGTGAGTCCAGGACAGATTTCAGCTGACCGATTTCCATATTCAATAAAACCTCATCCGAAACCTCGTCTTCTATATCTGTGATTTTATCAAAATCGTCAGAAAACAGTTCCACCGCTTTTTTGGACCGCCTTAAAAAATCGATACAATAATTATAAGTAATAGCATAAACCCAGGTCGAGAATCTTGCCTTTTCTTCAAAACGAATCAGATTGAGAAAAATTTTAAGAAAAATTTCCTGTGTTGCATCTCTGGCTAAGCTTTCTTCCTTGAGAATAGAAATACATTTTGCATACACTTTCTTAACATAACGATTATAAAGTAAGGAGAAACATTGTTCCGACTGGTATTTGAGATACATTTTAATTACCTCTGAATCGCCCATTTCCTCCTTACAATAAAATTCCACCGTGTATCAATTTAGCGAAAAAAACTGTTTAAACTTTCCCTCTATTTTTTAAAGTCCAGACGGATATAATCATTCGGAAAGGAAAAATAATACTGGCCACAATAGCACCGGAACCAAAAAGAACCATTTCATAGTACATATAATTACCTAATCGCTGCGCTTCGTCAGCTGATAAATTTCTCATTGGATGATACATTCCTTCCTCATCCAGAAAAGTACGAAAACCATGTAAGCCGCTAATCAGATAGAAGATAAAAGGAATAAAAATAAATACCAACGCCACTTTTACTGCTTGTTGTTTAGCCAGTAACGAATATTTCAGTAAAAATACATATCGGGTGACAAGAATAAAAGTAAAGATAAAAACGATGTTTTCAGTAAAAAAGGGATAATCAACCTTTGAATTTGTCAGTGGTAAAATGACTAAAAAAGCTAAAACAATGGTAAAAGCAAGGATTAAAAGTTCCAAAACAAGCGTGTATTGAAAACCAGAGGACTTATTGTTCAAATTTATTATTAATTTAAAGTTAAATAATTGATTACAAGTAAAAAAGGAAATAATAAAGGAAATATAGTATTCCTTTATTTTAATAATTTCGTACCTTCCGAGCGGTAATAAAACACCAAATTAAACAAATATTTTAAAAAAGTGAATCAACATGGAAACTATTTTGGTGCTTAACGCAGATTACACACCGCTAAATCTAACGACTTTCCGAAGAGCGTTAAAACTTATAATGAAGGGAAAGGCAGAAATTGTAAAAAATGAGGAAGAAGAGGTGATTAGAAGTGAAAAAATAGTCTATCCGAAACCATTGATCATACGCCTTTTAAACTACATCAAAAGCAAAATTAAAACATTCAAAGTTAACCGCAGCCGTATTTACAAAAGAGATAATCATGAATGTGCCTATTGTGGTTCTAAAAAACAACTGACCATTGACCATATCATTCCAAAATCGAGAGGAGGAAAAAATACCTGGAATAATCTCATTTCCAGTTGTTTGTCTTGTAATTTAAAAAAAGGGGATCGCACACCCGACGAGGCTGGAATGCCTTTAAGATTTAGCGCTAAAGTACCAAATCTATTAAGTTCCGACCTATATACCTCTAAAATATGGATTGAGTATAAAGAATCATTCTAAGAATTCGCCCATTTATTCAGCTATTTGAATACCAACTCTCATAGAATTATTTGATAATGCAAAATTAAAAGCCTCATTCACCTCAATGAGTGAAAAGGTCATCTCTACAAACTCAACCAGGACATTATTTTTTTGAGTTTTATACCTAATTGGAAGCTCACTTCAAACGGATAGAAAATGAGATAATTCCTAAAAAATAGTCTGAAACATTGCTCCCAAACCTTAGTTACGATTTAAAGCCTTGATTTAAGAAAAAATTAATACTAAATTAATTTTAGTTCATAACAGAGAAGTAATTTGCGTATTTTAAAAATAATCAATTCTAAATGCTCTTTTATGACCTCATTTAAACCTTATTTATTTCTCTTTTTTTGGTTATTTGCTGTACAAATAGTCTTCGGACAATCCATTTCAGAAAAATTTCTTGTTAAGCCGTACTTACAATTTGGTTCACAAACTGGCATATTTGTTTTATGGGAAACCAGTGAGCCCGCCACCACCCAAGTTGAATTTGGAGAGGCCCGATATCTTGCAAAAAAAGTGGAACTAGATCAACAGGTATCCCTTCAAGGTTTTCGCCAAATGCATGAAGTGTCCCTGGCAAATCTCAAAACAGAAACAAATTACTTTTGGCGTACCAAGTCCATCACTGGAACTGGTGATACCATTTTATCTGATATATATACTTTCAAGACGAACATAAAAGATAGTAGTGCCTTTATGTTTGGATTAGTGGGAGATACGCAAAAAAATAACCGAACACCATGGGCATGGGGAAAAGTAGCTGAAAAATTATGGGGTGACCGTCCAAATTTCGTCGTTCATGCTGGAGATGTTGTTGAAAAAGGTCGTCGAAAAAGTGACTGGTTGCAAGATTTTTTTCCAAATGGTCATATTTTAATGAGTCGCGTTCCAGTGTATACCGTTTTGGGGAATCACGAAGAAGATTCTCCTTTATACTATCAATATATGGTTGCTCCGCCACCCGAGTATTTTTATACCTTTAAATATGGTAATGCTCAATTTTTCATGATTGACAGTAATCGGGATTTAAAAGAAGGATCGGAACAATATGATTGGTTGGAATGGGAACTGGCAAAATCAGATGCGACATGGAAAATAGCCATTCACCATCATCCCCCTTACTCTTCTGATTCAGATGACCATGGAAATACTGCAACCGCACTTTCTACCCTTGGAGTGTCGAATGTTAGAAATTTGGTTCCCCTTTACGAAAAATATGGTTTAGATTTTTGTCTGTTTGGTCATACTCATTTATACGAAAGAAGTTGGCCTATCTTAGAACAAATGGTTAATACAAAAAAAGGAGTTATTTATATCAATTCCGGGGGTGCTGGAGGAGGCCTTGAAGCATTTGCACCTACTAGAAGCTGGTTTACCTCAGAGCTTGAAGTTACGCATCATTACTGTACATTCTCTATTTTTGGTAATCAATTGATTTTTAAAGCTATTGATCACGAGGGTCGACTTTTCGATACTTTTCAAATGCAAAAAGATGAATCTGAAAATACACAAGCCAGCGTAATTCAACCTCCAGCCGTTAAAATTTCAGCCTCAGCCACTCTTTTTGAGGATATATCAACCGTTTCCATGAGTTCAGCCTTTGAAAATTTAGAGATTAGATATACCCTTGACGGAAGCGAACCGAATAAATCCAGTTTGCTTTATTCAGCGCCTTTCACTATTAATAGAAGTGCGTTAATACATGCCAAAGCTTATACTAAGGAGGGTTTTTCAAGTAGAAAAAGTAGTTTAACCTTAAAAAAAGCTGGGCTTCAATCAGCTATTCCAGTTAAAGGCGAAGTCAAAGGATTAAAATTTAAATATTACGAAGGAGAATGGAATCATATACCAGATTATTCCTCCTTATTACCCGTATTTGAAGGAATAACCAGTCAGGTAAAGTTATCGGATATTAAACACAGGGAAGACTATTTTTCATGTACTTATGAGGGCTTTGTGAACATTCCCTCTTCAGGTTTACATACGTTTTACCTCAACTCAGATGATGGCTCTAAGTTATATCTGAATGGGGCTTTACTCATCAACCACGATGGAGACCACAGTAGTATGGATAAAAAAGGAGAAGCTTTACTGCAAGCGGGAAAACATAAGATAAGAATAGAATATTTTGAAAAAAGTGGTTCACAAGATTTGGAAGTAGGTTTGATTGAATCAAAACTTGGACCGGTACCATTTACACCATTTCAATTAAGCCATCAGAAATAATATACTTATGTTTAGGAGCCGTGTATAATTTACACTGGGTTACTTGCCCGATGAATATAAATAGAGGCTGTCTAAAAAGATAGTCTCTATTTCTTATGCTGCTCTATATGTCCATCTGGCTAATAAGCTTTTGTGATGGAAAGGATAAAAAATAAATGATTTTCTAAGATAATGCACGTTGGATAATAGCATTTTTACGATAGGCTTTACAGGTGAAATTCACCCCTAACACTCGGTTCTGAATTAAGATTTACAGAATTTTGAGGATTACAACTTAAGTCTTCTGTTTGGAGATAATGTACATTCGTAGAAATATTCTTTAGTAACTTGTTTATCTAAAAACTAACAGAAAGAGCGAGAATGAAAATATCCAATCTCGCTCTTTTTGTAATATACAATGGTAAGGAAAAAATACGAAACTAAGATCCCACCTATTTTATCTATCAATAAGTCCTGCTTCCACGTGAAATAAACTCATTTGCCTCCGGATAATTTGGGACGGTCATCTTTTCAGCATCCCACAATAATCGAATTCTACCCGGATAATCATAAGGAGCCCAGGAATCAGGCGTTTTACCAGCCTGTAATTTCTTTACATCATAGCATCGAATGGCCAAATTAGCTATAAGTAAAGTTTCAGTGAGGGGGACAGCATCTTCGAAAGGAGATGAAGCCTTTCCAAGACCTTTACAAGCGTTTACCCATACCATTTGGTGTGAACCAGTATAGCGGGGTAAAAAAGGTTCAGGTTTCGCTACTTTTTTCTGCTTATCCTTGAAAAGCAGTACTGGGTTTTCACCATACATATCACAAAGAAGTTTACCTTTTTCCCCTTCAAAAAGAGCGCCACCATCCCATGAGCCGAAGGGTTCATTTTCACCTAATTCTTCGGGTCTCATTGGTTTAATACCTCCATCGTACCAGAAAAGATCCACTCCGGGAAACGTAAATTTAACCATGGAAGAAGGGGGGCAACTATCAGGATAATTAGCCTCCACAAAATCACCGGACCAAACCGTTGTTGCACTGGCTTCAATAGCCGTTGGGTATTTCAGATTCAACGCACGATAAGGGACTTGAAAAATATGGCAACCCATATCTCCGAGAGAACCTGTACCAAAATCCCACCAACCTCTCCATTTGAAGGGAAGATAAGCCTTATTATATTCACGGTATGGAGCAGGGCCTAACCATAAATTCCAATCTAAAGTATTTGGAACGGTTTCCTTTTGTACTGGAGTGGGAACACCTTGCGGCCAAACAGGACGATTTGTCCAAACATGTACTTTTTCTACCTTCCCAATGACACCTGACTGAATATATTCAGCTATAATGGCGTTGCAGTCCAATGAAGCGCCTTGATTTCCCATTTGGGTTACCACTTTACTTTTTTGGGCAGCGACGAGTAATTGTCTGGCTTCTCCTATATTATGGGTTAACGGTTTTTCAACATAAACATGCTTGCCTAAATCCATCGCTAAAAGAGCTGCCGGAGTATGGGTATGATCCGGCGTTGCAATCATTACCGCATCAATATTCTTATGTTCAGCTTCAAACAATTTTCGAAAATCCTTATAGAGGGGAACCTTTGGAAATTCCTTCAAAGTATTTTCCGCTCTTTTTGTATCCACATCACAAAAAGCGACTAAATTTTCAGTGCCTTTGGTACTTCTGATATGGTCTTCGGCACGTCCACCAATCCCAATATAGGCAATATTGAGTTTATCACTTGGTGCTTTATAACCCTTTCCCCCTAAAACATACCGAGGAACAATGGTAAACCCAATTGCAGCTGCCGAAGCCTGTTTAATGAAAGATCTTCTGGAATTATTCTGTTTATTTTTCATAATATAGATTATGATTTAAAAGTACAAAATTTGAAGTTAATATCAAATAAATGTTGAGGGGAAATGGATCCCCGTTGGGCCAAAAGGTACAATGAAACATTTTGTGCCGCCTGGGACCAAATAGCAAGAGACATGTGACCCCTCCGGGGTCAGGATATTATGAAAAT
>JAFMBH010000062.1 GCA_017858735.1 Bacteroidota bacterium | reverse complement strand
TGGTACTTGGTCTCTTGGCGGCCCTTGCGTAAACCCTTTTTTACGGTGTTTTTGATGCGTTGGCAATAAATGCAAATTTGCTATAAAATGCGTTGGCTTTTTCATAAGTGTCGCCAGTGCCTGTTTCCATTTCTACCGAAAAATTTGAGCTGTCTAAACTTGTGGAAATTTTTACATCGTTGTTAGTTTGGATGTTATTTAGGTTTTCCATAGGTTGCCCTTCACTAAATATGTGATAGATTTAATGGCATCTTGTTGAAATGGCAAGTCGGCTTCAAACGTTAATTTCATACTAGGATTTTTAGGATTTTAAGATTAAAGGATTGGAATCTTGTTTGAAAGAATATCCTGTTTTTTATATGCTTAGTTACCATTTTTTGATTTTAAGATTGTAGGGTTATTTTTGATATACTCTTTGTTTTCAGTATGATTTACGTTATAAACTCTTTTATATTCCAAACTCTTAGACCCGAAATTTATTAATAAGCCTATAGGCAAATTATATGCTTGGCAATAGTTCATTGCTTGAGCTAAATGGACATCTTCTAATTTTATGACCGCTTTTAATTCTACCATAATAAATTCTGCTACAAAAAAATCAACTCTTCTTGTGCCAATATCTATTCCGTCATAAAATATTTTCATTTCCATTTCTTTTTGAAATTCTAATTTATTTTTCTGCATTTCTATAGCCAATGCTCGTTGATAAATAACTTCTTGAAACCCGTTTCCAAGTGTTGAATGCACTTTCATTGCACAACCAATAATTTTATGTGTTAAGGCCTCGTATTTCATAATCCTAAAATCTTTTAATCTTATAAATCATAATGCTGACAATCTTATCTCTCTTAGCTTACTTTGTAATTTATCAAAATATTCGGTGGGCTTTCCCGATTTTAATTTTTCTTCGTTCAGTGAAAACCCTTGTAATAAGTATTCTTTTAACCGTTGCGTTGCCCAAATACGAAACTGTGTACCTTGTTGTGATTTTACTCGATAACCAACCGAAATTATTACATCGAGATTATAATATTCTATATCACGCTCTACTTCTCTTGTACCTTCCAATCGAACTTGTCGGAATTTCCGACTAGTTGCTATTGCTATTAATTCTTGCTCGGCATAAACATTGCTTATATGCTCGGTTATTGTACTTCGTCCTTTACCAAACAACAATGCCATTTGCTCTTGAGTAAGCCAAACGGTTTCGTCTTGCAAAACTGTATCTACTGCTATTTTCCCATCTGCAGATTGATATATTAAAATACTATTATTCTCCATAATTACACCGTTTTAAATTCTATACCTGCATATCTCATTTGCAAAACAGTATTGGTTTTCAATTTCCGAACGTAAAGTTACTTTTTCCAGAAGGATTATTAACCATAAAGTCCAACGTTAACTCAGTGTCAACTGTTAGTTTGGTGGGTGGGATTGGGTGCGTTGGTGCTTAGTACTTGGTGTATGGTCAGGACTTTGGGGTTACCTTTTTTCGACAGGTATCAATATTTTGCCAGCCAATGAATTAGTCTATCAGGCCAATAATCAGTAGTTGTTTTGTTTTTCAGACCAAATCCGTGGCCACCTTCCGGATAGAGATGCATTTCTGCCTTTAATCCATGCGAAATAGCGGATTGGTAATACAAAATACTATTTTGAACAGAAACGGTTTTATCATCTGCTGCGTGCACAAGAAAAGCGGGAGGAGTATTAGCCGTTATTTGTTTTTCGGGAGAAAACGTATTAATCAAGGTTGAATCTGGTTTTTCCCCGAGTAAATTACGTCTGGATCCAGCGTGCATGAATGGTTCTGTAAAGGCAATCACCGGATAAATAAGAATACTAAAATCGGGTCGACCGGAAATATTATCCATGGGAATATCAACCATATTTTTATCAAATAAAGTGGAAGTAGTGGCTGCTAAATGTCCACCAGCAGAAAATCCCATAACCCCAATCCTGTTTTTATTTAATTTCCACTCTTCTGACTTATTTCTGATATACCTGATTCCTTCCAATGCATCTCTTAAGGGTGCCAGGTGCTTTTGCGAACAATACTTGTCATTTGGAATTCTATATCTGAGTATGATCGCCGTAATCCCATGTTTATTTAAAAATTTAGCTACATCAATCCCTTCGTGATCGAAAGCAGTGCCTGAATATCCACCGCCTGGTAGAACCAGTACTGCCTGACCATTTGCATTTTCAGGCTGAAACAAAGTAAGGATTGGAACAGCCGTTTTTCGAAAAAAGCGGATACCATCAGGTCTGGTTTCTATTTCCTCCTTACTTTCCACGGGCAGGGAATAAGGTATGTTTCCAGTATATAATGGAAATTCCATTTGACCTGAAAGCGATCCGTGAGAGAGTAAACTACCAATCATAAATAAAAATAGGGGCCTTATAAACATGGTTTATTCAATTTGCGTATTTATATTCATGAAAAATACGAAAAATGCGGCACCAAATCCTATTATTACTATATTTTATTTTCACTATTTTATTTCCAAACCAAAGCACAGGACAGGATAAAGAACCATTTTTAGTTGTTTTAGGTGTTGCACAAGATGGAGGTTTTCCTCAGGCAGGCTGCAAAAAATCGTGTTGTGAAAAAAGTTGGATTAATCTAAAAAAAAGGGAATATGTGAGTTGTGTCGCCTGGGTTGACCCAATTCGCAAGAAATACTGGTTGTTTGATGCCACGCCTGATATGCCTGAACAAATGCATTATTTATCTGAGAAATATAACGTCGAACTGGCTGGTATTTTTCTAACGCATGCGCACATAGGTCATTATACCGGACTCACGCATTTGGGTAGAGAAGTGATGGGAACGAAAAATATTCCCGTTTTTGCGCTTCCGCGTATGCACAAATATTTATCTGAACATGGGCCCTGGAAGCAATTAGTGGAATTAAAAAATATTCAATTAATCCCTCTGGATGCTGATGTACCCATTCAAATAGCCGATTGGTTTGAAGTAACAGCTATTAAAGTACCTCATAGGGATGAATTTTCTGAAACAGCCGGTTTTGTAGTTAAAGGCCACGTAAAATCTTTCTTTTATTTACCCGACATCGATAAATGGGAAAAATGGGATCGTTCCATTGAAAAATATATTAACGAAACGGATTACTCTTTTTTAGATGGCACTTTTTATAATGCATTAGAATTACCGGGTCGCAATATGTCCGAAATACCCCACCCTTTTATCATTGAAAGTATGGAAAGATGGAAAGATTTATCCCTTATCGAAAAAAATAAAATCCACTTTATTCATTTGAATCATACCAACCCACTTCTACAAAAAAATCACCCCTACCAAAAAAATCTTCTTATGACCGGATATAACATCGCAAAAATGGGGAATATTTTTTATGATCGATGATGGAGAGGATGATTTGGCATTGACAGGTATTTGTTGAATAATGGAGATTTGGCATTGACAGGCAAGAGACATGTGAATACGCTGGATTCATGAAACAAGTAAGAGTGTGATACCCCTTAGGGATACCCAATGGACATAATCCCGGAGGGATTACACGTCTATAGCTTTTTGTGAAACATCTCCAATGGCAAAATGCGATCATTGCATGTGAAACATCCCCATCTCATAACGCGATCATGATTAATCAACTGTTCGGATTGTCGTTGATTCCTGGATCCAGCAACCCACATAAAATCTTTCACCGGTTTTCAGTCCACGAATAAAGACATCTTCTTTATTGGGCATAAAGCGGGAATATTGATTAATCATTTTGTTTGCTTCAGCGGCAAAAGAAGGATCTATATTTCTGGCTTTCACCCAGGCATCTATAGCTACCCAAACGACCACCTGACTTTCCCAACCTCTGCCGGGACCACAAAGAGGGCCACTGGAGGCATACATTCTGCCAATCAGGATGTAAGGCTCTCCCCAGTTTGGTCTTGCTGCGGCGGCCTCTAAAGCCAATTGTCTAGCCTTCGTAAAATTTTTCTTATGAACATAATAAACCTTAGCAGCTAAAAGTATGAGCTCGCCCTTTTTTTTCACATCCTCCACTTCCTTTGAGGCTTTTAGAAAACCCTCAATAGCACAGGAGTAATCAGCATCTCTGAGACAAATAAAGGCTAGTTCTGCGGGGCCCTTTTCCGGGGCACATTTCTCATTTCCCTTTTGAATTAAGGCGGCAAATTTTTCTTCTACATCGGAACATCCTGCAAATTTTAACCGGCTATAAACTTCTCTGATAACTTCACAATCTTCGGAAGCGGCTAAAAACTGCGGATAATATTTATCCATAAAATAATTACAATCATAAAAGCCTTTCACTGTTTCGAAAACCTCCATTCTGAGCGGCAAATACTCTTCGATAACTTTCCATCGCACGCAGGAAGATCCTTCGCATTCCGCTAAACCCTTTTTTAGTCTGTTAGACAAAGCTAACGAATACTTTCTGGCCTCTTCCAAAGGTATTTCATTTGAAAAATACAAATCGACCAGCAGAGAAGTGAGCGGATTCAGCACGAAATCGGGAACTTCCTCCCCATCAATATCCCATGCTTTTTTAAAAAGATCATAAATTTCCTTTTTTGAAGCCCGGTTTTTGTAAGTAAAAAACAAATCGAAACCTTTCCGGGCGGGGACATAACCGCCGGCTGGATAGCATTCTTCGATTCTATCATACAAAGCAAATATTTTATTTATCCACTCTTCCTTTTTCAGAGAATCCTTCTCTAATTCTAAAAAATGTTCATAAAAGCGAATGCCATCTGCCAGAACCGTATTTCTTTTTCCATCAGCTGCTGGTGCCTGTTCATAAACTTTCACCCAATATTCATACGCCTGATTCCAATCGGTATCTTTTAAAAAATCTCTATAAAGGACAAAACTTCGCAATGCCTCCTGAGGATTCTCAGATTGATCAAAAGTAGCACAGAATCCTTTTGGTCTTTCCACCATAGGCAAAGAATCAGTGACTGGCAAATTTTCTGTAGTTGTTACCACCTTCATTTTAGGTGAGCAACTCAAAAAGGCTGTTAACAGTAACAGATTAGAAAAAAAGATAAGGAACTTCATAGGAAAAAATTTAAAAGTAAAGGCCTTGTCCCGAAAGAGGAACAAGGCCTTCCGGCAAACCTATCCACTGGTTTGAAATTAATTATATCTAAGCGTAACCGTTTCGCCTATCCAACAACCTGTTGATACTCTGGCACCTTCCGCCATACCTCTCATGTGCGCCTCATCCTTTGGGGGAATAGATGCACCATAAAGGGATATTTTTTTAGAAGCCTCTGCGGCAACCTCCGCGTCGATATTTCTTGCCTGGGCATATTTTTCTATGGCAGCGAGTACGGCTAAGCCTCTTGAATAACCATCTGTACCACAATTCCTACTGGTAGTAGCGTACATATCGCCAATTAAGAGATATGGCCTACCCCAATTTGATTTCAACGAAGCAGCTTTACGCGCATTTTCTCTTGACGGACCGTAAGATTTCAATTGACGGAACTGTATAGAGGCAATACCGAGGTAATAATCTGCTTTTTTGCTATCATCTGTTTCACTGGCAATAGCTTCCTGGTATTTAGCAATAGCCTGGCTATAATTTCCTTCTTCATAAAACTTTCTTGCGGCCATTCCTGGATTTTTGGCTAGAAAATCCTCCTGCATCGCTGCATTCATATCAGCCGCTTTAGCCTCGTACTTAGTCTTTAACTCCACCATGATAGAATCGGTATCAGCGCAACCTTGTGTTTTCAATTTATTGAAAGTGTAGCGTATGGTTGCTAAATCTTCTGGATTTTCCTGATAAAGAGGGACTAATTTTGCCTTGAAATATTCACAATCGAATATTTGACCTTCAACTTCAGCGAGAGGCACTTCCATTCTTGCATAGGAAGCTTCGTAGTATTGACCGTATTTCTCATTATTCGAAATATTGAAATCAGCAATTTCCTGTGATTTCTCCACTAAGAATCGCGCATCCGCCTGGGTCATCAAATTATTTTTAAACATATAATTTACCACCAAACCAATAGGCTCCAAAATAATATATTCAGAAGCATTACCCGCTTTTTCAATAGCATTTTTGAACGCTGCCGCCGTTTCTGCACTGTATCCATAGGAAGGCATGTAGAACATATCAAAAGCCTTTCTGCTTAAAGCGTAGCCTATTTCCTTAGGATAACAAACCGCCATTTGGTCATAGAGAGAAAGAATAAGTTTTTCAGCGGCCAATTTAGCCGCATCATCTGTTGATTTCTCTTTTTTAGCCTTCATTATTTCTACGCCATCCACGTAGTGATTCGCTCTTTGTCCATCAGCCATTGGAGCAATTTCGAAAGCTTTTTGCCAATTCTCGTAGATAATACCAAACGATACATCATCTAATTTAGCCAAATCAGCGGCTGTTTTACCCTTCACCATCTGCCTGTAAAGCACGTGTGCCTCTTTAGCTTCCGTTTCTCTGGGGTTTCCAACCCAAGAATTACACTGGGCATTAGCATTATTAAACAAAGTGAGCAAGAGGAGTAGTGGAAGAACTCCATGAGATAGAACCTTCATAATTAGTTAAATTTACGTTTGTAAAACCAGGTGTTGTCGTTTAATGAAAATCCAGCTGTTAATTGGATATAAGTCTCTCTTAGTGCTTCCTTCAGTCCAAAACGACCTACTTCCAGAGATAAATCTACGAAAGAGGGAGTTTGCCGGGGAACCACTATGGGCAGACCTAATCCCATAGTAAAGCCATATTGAAGTAGAGATTTTCCATTTACTGTTCGGGGGTCTGTTCCATAAAATGCGCCTAATCTGTAACTCATACGCCTGCTATATTTATTATAAGAAGCATATTCTGGAATTAATTCACCTCCAAATCTAAAGAAATAATTATCAAATAATTTATCTGATTTTGCTGTTAACTCATAATTAGACCATTTTCCAACAGTGTATTCTGCACTGATTCTAAGTTTATTAAACCGTTCAAAAGTAAGGCCCATACCAAATTCCATGGGAAGTTGCCCTGTTTGAATATTATCAAATTCTCTTAAAATGGTATCAATTATAGTAGTGGTAAGAAATAATTCTCTCCTGTAAAAACGACTGGCATTGGTCTGTACAGAACCTCCCATGGTATAAGTACCTGAAATAAGGAGCCTTTTATAATCTGAGATTGATTTATCCTTATCTTTTTTCTTTCCAAAATCAATGGCTGCCTGGAATCCTGCTTTTAATCTAAGCCCGCTTAAGCTAATATCGTCCGCTAATTCCGTTCCATAAGCTATAGAAGAGGAATCTAATTGTAAACGCCTAGAATTTGTTATTTTACCAAACAAATAGGCTGTTTCCAGGCCTAAAGCAATATTTTTATACCTAAAGCCATTAGACCAGGCGAGTTTATAAGTGCCTCCCGTACCTTTTAATGAATTGGTTGCTGTACCGAATCCAGGATTTTCAATGGTAGATTTTACGTCGTAACCAACATAAGTGTATGGAACCAGCGTAAAAGCCATACCAATACCCGATGTGGGTTGTTGTCTTTCCAACGATTCATTGATAGGGTTTCGCAAGGGAAAACCAAGACTTAGATACTGTATATTTCCACTCCAGGCGTCATCCCTCTCGCCTTTCCCATTATCCAACACATTATATTTAGAAAAAATACCTCCTTCAAAAGCTGTGACCCTTAAGAAACCAAGGGAAGCAGGATTTTGTGGATTGAGGTGAGTAGGGTCGTTATAACCAACACCAATTCCCCCCATACCTGCTGCAGCGGCAAAATATCCCGGGTAATAATTCCCTATACCTAACCTGGAATAGGGCGAATTATATTTAGGAATAATACTCGACGTGGACTGCCCAGCTAGCTGCAGAGCTCCCAGGAACGATAGTCCGACGACTAGAAGCCACACTTTATTGTTTAATTTAGCCATTTGAGCCACTACGTTTATTTTATTTAAAGATGCTAATAACTGCAATATAGTTGGTTTAAAGAATTAATGTCTAAAGTGTCTAATTCCCGTTATAACCATTGCCATATTATTTGCATCACAAAAATCTATACTTTCCTGATCTTTGACCGACCCACCCGGTTGAATAACCGCCTTTATTCCAGCCCGTTTAGCTACTTCCACACAATCGGGAAAGGGAAAAAAAGCATCTGAAGCCATCACTGCACCCTGCAGATCAAAACCATATTTTTTTGCCTTGTCCACCGCTTGTTCCATCGCGTCAATTCTCGATGTCTGACCACAACCCATACCCAAAAGCTGATTATCTTTAGCCAGCACAATAACGTTTGATTTCAGGTGTTTGCAACATTTTGCGGCGAACATCAAATCTTTCCACTGATTCTCCGTAGGTTCCAATAAGGTAGCTACTTTACAAATCTCCCTTCCTTCCGTTAGAACGTCATTTTCCTGAACAATCACGCCATTTAACAAAGATTTAACACTAATGTTTTGAATTTTAAGTTTTTTCAACTTTAATAAAATTCTGTTTTTCTTTTTACTCAAAAAATTTAATGCGTCTTCAGCAAAGTCTGGTGCAATTAAAACTTCGTAAAAAAGCTGATCTATCTCCGCCGCGGTAGTCATATCAATGGGTACGTTTGATATAAAAATACCCCCGAAAGCAGAAACGGGATCTGCAGCTAAGGCAGCCAGCCATGCCTCCTTAATGGTAGATCTGGTGGCCACACCGCAAGGATTGGTATGTTTTAGAATGATCATCGTTGGCCCATCCTTTTCAAACTCAGAAATCAACCCAACGGCAGCGTCTATATCTGTTAAATTATTGAACGATAGTTCCTTTCCTGCTAATTTTTCGAACATATCATCAAAATCACCGTAAAAAACGGCTTTTTGGTGTGGATTTTCACCGTAACGAAGGTTCACCCTATTATTTTCAGTAAGTCGCAAAGATTCCGAAAAGGTTTCATCCCCTTGAAAATAGGCATAAATCGCTGCATCATAATGTGAAGTCACACCAAAAGCAGCCATGGCAAATGATAAACGCTCATCAAGAGTGGTTGACCCGGCATTTTTTTCTAATGCCTCTACTAAGGGTTTATAGGATAACTTTGATGGAATAACCACCACATCATTGAAATTTTTAGCAGCGGCTCTAATCAAAGAAATTCCCCCAATGTCAATTTTTTCAATGATTTCTGCTTCGCCTGCACCTGAAGCAACCGTTTCCTCGAACGGATATAAATCGACCACCACTACATCGAAAGGAGGAATATCCATTTCATTTAATTCCGTTAAATGTCCCTCTTCACGTCGGGCAAGAATGCCACCAAAAACTTTTGGATGAAGTGTTTTAACTCTTCCGTCAAGAATAGAAGGATATCCTGTTAGTGATTCAACCGTTACAACTGGAATGCCCAGATTTTCCAAATAGGCCTGAGTACCCCCCGTTGAATATATTTCTACACCATAATGATGCAGCAACTTAGCCAATGGTTCTAAACCATCTTTTGAGTAAACTGAAATTAATGCACGAGAAATTGGAATTAAAGACATAATGCTTGTTATAAAAAGAAAATTTTCGCAAACTTAGTTATAAAATTGAATTAATTGATAAATATTGTGGAAACAAAATTTCGGATATTACCATAAGCGACAAACATTATAGCATTCCTTTATTAAAACAATTTCTACAACGCGGTTCATACAGCTGTTTTTCGCCCACCAGCACCTTATCGTCCACGTCAACCAGCCGATAAGAATGGGAGGCCAACTGACCGCAATGGGGACAAATGGCATGCACCTTAGTAATGTATTCAGCGGTAGCTAAAAGGGCGGGGATAGGTTCAAAAGGAACGCCTTTATAATCCATATCTAAGCCGGCAACAATCACTCTAATACCTCTGTTTGCCAATTCCCTACAGACTAAAACAAGGTCACTGTCAAAAAACTGAGCCTCATCGATACCTACGACCTCCTTTTCCTCCACTAAAGAAAGAATATCCATAGACCGTTGAACGACAACAGAGGGAATTTGATTTGCATCATGAGAGACTACTTCATTGATAGCGTATCGATTGTCTGTAGCAGGCTTAAAAATTTCAACCTTAAGATTTGCTATCCGTGCCCTTTTCAAACGCCTGATTAACTCCTCTGTTTTGCCTGAAAACATTCCTCCACATATTACTTCAATCCATCCCTTAGGATTACCTGTAATGTAGGGCTCAATAAACATATTATTCTTTTTTGATTAAAATATTAGTCAAATGATAAATTTTATTAATTTTCATTGTCTAATTTCCATTTGGGAAGTTAAAATTAGATATTTGTGCGTTATAAACAAATCAACTTTAGGATAGATGTAAAGAATATTTGCTAAAGTCAACCTGAAAATGTATCATGGACAAGGAAAAAGCACGCGTGTTGATACACAAAATAAATGCGCTTTATAAAAATATCGATGCGAACACACCTGGCGTTTCTCCCCTGGAAAGAGACCTGATGCTAAGCTATTTAAGGCAGTTTTACGAAACCATCGCCTTGAGCCAAAGTCAAAATAAAGCACCCGTAAAGGAGGTGCAGCCTGTTTTAGAGGTGCCACCTTTGAAAGAAGAACAACCCATAAAAGAGGTTCAGTCGTTGAACGAAGAAAAAAGAGAGACGGGTTTATTGGGTCGGGAGCGAGGGGTAGCTAATTTTGAACCCGAGAAAAAAGTATCCGAACCAGTAGCTCCACCTTTGACCCCTCAACCTGCTGAACCCTTATCAGATAAAGAGTTAGACCATTTGTTTATATGGCAAGAACCCAGTAATTTAGCCGAAAGATTGGCTAGTCAAGCCATTTCAAATTTAAGTTTTTCAACGTTTAGTATGAATGAACGTCTTTTGTACATCAACGATTTATTTGGAAAAAATAATGCGGAAATGGAAGAGGCCATAAAAACGTTAAATAACTTTACTCATTTCGATCAGGCAAAAGTTTTTTTACTAAACATTGGCCGTCAACACGATTGGCAGAAAGAGGAAAGAAAAGAAGCTGCAAAATCATTTATCAATACGGTTCGCCGACGATTCTTATAATTAAGCATAATTTAGCACTATGAAAAAAATTGGAGTATTTACTTCAGGAGGTGATGCACCTGGCATGAACGCTTGTATTCGTGCCGTGGTTAGGTCCGCATTAAAAAGAGGCCTCGAAGTGGCAGGTATCTATCGAGGTTATCAGGGTCTCATTGAGGGTGACATAAAAAACATGGATTCACACGCTGTTTCTTCTATTATTAATACGGGAGGAACTATTTTGAGATCAGCCAGAAGTAAAGATTTTATGACCCCCGAAGGGAGAAAACTGGCTTATCAAAATCTTAAAAATGCAGATATCGACGGCATTGTGGCTATCGGTGGAGACGGAACTTTTACAGGGGCAGATATTTTCATGAAGGAATTTCCAGATATTAAAATAGTAGGTTGTCCAGGTACTATCGATAACGATTTAGCGGGAACGGATCATACCATCGGTTTCGATACCGCTATTAATACGGCGATGGAAGCCATTGACAAAATTAAAGATACTGCCAATGCCCACGACCGATTATTCTTTGTCGAAGTGATGGGTCGCGATGCTGGTTATATTGCCATGGCCGCAGGTATTGCCACTGGTGCTGAAGCTGTATTGATCCCAGAGCATAAGACAGATCTGGACGATTTGGTTAAAGTGCTGCAAAATGCGCACAATAGAAAAAAGAACTCAAGTATTGTGGTTGTTGCCGAAGGAGAGGAGGCGGGTGGAGCTTATCAAATTGCTGATTATGTAAAATCTAAACTGGATATTTTTGAAATAAAAGTATCCATATTAGGGCATATTCAACGAGGAGGCAGCCCCACTTGTTTAGAAAGAGTAAGAGCCAGCACAATGGGTGTTGCCGCCACAGATGCACTCCTCGAGGGTAGATCGGGCGTAATGATTGGTATCATAAATAACGAAGTTGCTTACACCCCTTTTGAAAAGGCTATTAAAAAAGCAGGAGATATTTCACCTAAGTATTTAGATCTTATCAAAGATTTAAATTGATAATTAATGCCTGTTGATGAAGTCTAAAAAATCAAATTCATTTTTTCAAAGTCTGAAAATAGCTACCCTGACGGTTTCCATCCTTTGGTTAGTTCATTTGATTACCTTCCTGACTTTCATTGATTTAGGTAATTGGGGTATATTTCCAAGAACTGATTTTGGCATAAAAGGCATATTATTTAGTCCGTGGATTCACGGTAACTGGTCTCACTTGATGTCAAATACGCCGCCCCTTTTTGCCCTTATGACCCTTATTTTATTTTTCTACAGGAGAATATCCTTTCCCGCTTTATTCCTTATATATTTCCTTACGGGCAGCCTCGTTTGGTTATTCGGAAGACAGGTATTTCACATCGGGGCCAGTGGAGTCATTTACGGATTGGTAGCGTTTGTTTTTTGGTTAGGCATTTTTAGACGAAATATCCGCTCTATCGCTCTGGCCATTCTGGTTGGCTTTTATTACGGGTCGATGATCATTGGTATTTTCCCTGGGCAGGAAGGTATCTCATGGGAAAGCCACTTGTTGGGCGCTATATCAGGAATGATAACTGCCTTTCTTTTTAAAAATACAGAGGAAGAGGAAGATTATAAAGAACGGCAAAGAAAAAAGCTTTTTGAAAAGCAGGAAAAAGAATTTTTCTTACCCAGGGAAACTTTTGAGCGTCCCTCACAGAAAGATGGTTGGTTTCAAAATAACACTTAATTTATCCAAGATAATTAGGTGACAATAAATTGCCCCTAACTATCCTGGAAGTATCAATTTATGCCCTAAAAATAGCATAGCGTTCCTTGTATAATTTTTGCAATTTTTTTCTTGCAAAAAATATTCTACTCTTAATGGTTCCGAGTGGAGAACCAAGTTCCTCCGCAATTTCCTCATATTTGTACCCATCAAATGCCATTAAGAATGGTCTTTTGAAATCTTCTGGTAAACCTTCAACCAATACCATTAATTCACTGAATATAATTTCTGTTTCCCCTGCGTTAGGCTCATTTACTTCATTTGAATCCAAATAATAAGAATTGGGGGTTTGATCCACAATCATATTTCTTCGAATCTTTTTACGGTAGTTATTTATAAAAATATTCCGCATTATGGTAACTGCCCACGCCTTAAAGTTGGTGCCCTCATTGAATTTATCTGCATGCATAATAATTCGCAGGGCGGTATCCTGATACAAATCTTCTGCATCACTAGACGAGCCCGTTAATTTGAGTGCAAAGGCACGCAGGGAAGAACGAATAGCACCTAACTGAATCTGAATGGAAGAATTGGCAACTATTGTTTCTGTCATTTTTTTTATTTTCATGCAAATTTAGTCCAAAAACGTATTGAATGCAAATACATTTTTCAGTAATCTTTTAAACTGTCCAATTTATCGACATAAAATGACTTTTTTCTGACAAATGAATTAAAAATGTAAATTTTATTGTCATTCTTTAAACAATTAATTCCTTTCCTTTGTATTTGAATATGAACATTCATCTTTTGATACCTTTTACTTACGATTTTACCTTATGATTGAACCACAGGATAACGATGTAATGAACGCTACTTTTCTGGCTTTAAATCTCCGTTTGCTGAGGAAAAAGTATCAATGGAGTCAAGAAGAATTTGCCAACCGTGTTGGTCTAAACAGAGGGAACATTGCCTCTTATGAAAATGGCTCAACGGAGCCAAAAATATATAGTCTTTTAAAGATGTCCGAGCTGTTTCAAGTAAGCATTAAGGAACTCGTCTTTGAAGACCTCTCTAAAGGTTTACAAAAGGAAAATACTATTTTGCCAGCTACCTTACCTGATATTGAAAATTTCTTATTTCGCGCCAAAGAATTAGAAGCTGTTTTTAAAGGTTTGCACACTTGTTGTATGTTCAAAACCAAACAGTGGGGCGAAGAAGTTCCCCGCGATGTGCACATTCTGGTCATGCACTTCGAAGAACTTTATCAAGCGGCACAAACGATGCTGAAAGATCATCAAAATCTAATTAGTAAAGTCCATAATTGCCCTCATAACGAAGAATAAAAAAAGGTTACAGATAAACTTAATTATCTGCAACCTTTGATGAAGATTAAATACTACATCGATAAGACCTTAACTCTTTTATGGATTAGGAAGAGCAGCGTGCACTCTGGCGTTTATATTATAATGGCCATATTTTACATAACAGTACCCTCTGTATGGTCCCCAATCGGCACCCCATGAATTCTTTACAATCCATGCTCCTTTTGCATCACACCATCCTACGATGGTAACAGCATGATTAATAGTTGCCCCGGAAGAAGAAACCAGTTCGGATGAACCATTTGGATAGGCATCCATAACATCTCCACCATAACCAGTCCAACCTCTTGCATAAACAGCCGTAGTTACAGCTCCATAAGTCGCGATAGCTGCTTTTACTACATCATCGGAAGGATATGATGTTCCAATTCGAACCCAACCTGCCAGACTCATAGATTTTGGATTACTAACACAAGCTGCTTCCGCAGTAGTTCCCGCATTGCTGTAAGGATAAGCAGATTCACTTGCCGCGCCTGTGCATAACATGTAATCTAATGCCCTATATTCCCAACCACCTGAACAGCTACCTGCATTTTCACCCGAACAATTTAGGCCGCAGCTCAAAAGATCCTGTTCAGAAACATCTTTAGCGCTGCCGTAAGTCAATTTATATCCGTGTTCATAAGCTGCACCTGCGGCAAATGCCCAGCAACTCCCGCAATTACCCTGATCTTTTACTGGACTTAGAATACTGGTATTCAGTGAACAGCCAGATGCGCCTAATAGAATTTTTTTCCAATCTATCGTAATGATATCTATAAGCCAGGCTGGATTCCACCTGATTCCCTTAGCTTCAAAAGACTTTTTGATAGATGGCAGTTTTGCCAGATTCGACTCCATATTTTTTTTAAGTAGCACTGGAGAAATGTCTTCCTTCATCAAACTTGCCAAACTGGTCAATGGGTAATTCATGCATCTGTTTGGGCTAAATCGGTAGGATTTTCTCTTTAGCTGTTCATATTCCTTTTTTTCACTGGCTAATAATGTCTTTCCGGCAGAAGATAAAGAGCCTTCGATCTTTACCAGATCTCTTTGAGTAGTAAAGCTAGCTAAAGGATCTTGTGCATTCAACATGGTTTTGGTACCCATTAAAAGCAGAATGCTCCAAATAATAGATTTTTTCATTTTCATGTTTTTTAGAATTTAAAATGATTTCTAAATGGATATAGCTTAAGCAGCTCCATTTGTTCCACTTAAATTTAAAAAACTTGATTAGGATTTTTTAGAATTTTTAGTTTACGTCTTTGGTATGTTCCAGGAGGATATAATTGGATATGTATGATACATTGTTCATTTTTTCGCCGATGCGTAACGCAGCGGCGGGAGGACGGGTGATGAAAGTGTCATTTAATTGTAACCTAGCCACTCAAACCGGAGACGTTATAGTTAATCCTCGTAATCCTGTAAATCCTGATTCAAAACAAGGGCTGCAACGCGCATAATTTCCAAAGAGGATTGGAGAGGACGTCTTTACCTTGATTTTGCTATTTTTTTATGCTGCTTCTGCATTGTGATTAATGGTTTCTATTAATGAAATTATTTTTGAGGCAATTTGATCTTCAAATAAACCTGCCACTCCAGTTAAATTAATATCTGTAAAAGGCGCTTCAAATAGCATAGATGGTTCAATGATTCCTTTTACATTTAAGTAATTAATAATCGCGTCCATAAAACGGATTTGCTGAGCATTTAAGGTTTGATTATTTAGTATTTCCGCAAAAGCTAATTTCGCTGCTTGCACCTCTAAACCGACAATACTTCTAATGAATTTCCCTAAGGGTTGTTCCCCGTAAGTTTTTGTTCCAGTTCGGCTTCTTTTCTAGGTCAGCTGTACCTAAAAAGTCAAATACATAAGGGTCTTTAAAAATTTGATTGGCAAAATCGGATTGAGCAGGCGGCAATGAAATTTCAAAATTTTGAAGAGCTGAACCTTGTCTGCTATGCAATTGCGAGTCAATCTGAAACACCAGCATATCTTTACCAAAACCATTTTCAACGGTTTTTTGTGCATACCAAAGCCTAAGTTTGGGCTCGGTTAATTTGTCGAGCAGGGTTATATTGCTGCGCCAAGGAATTTGTGCAACGGTGCGTTGCACAATTTTAGAATCCGTCCACGCTTCGGCAAACTTGCGCATATATTTTAGGTTTCGGGGTGAAAACCCTTGCATATCGGGGAATGCATTTTTTAGGTCGTATGACATACGATCAATAACCTTTGTACCCCAACCTTCATTTTTTTGGCGTTATAAAATAGCATTTCCAATTTCCCAATACATTAAAATCATAGCCGAATTGGCAGCAACAACGGTTTCTAAACGAGTTTTTAAAATCCGCTCTTTAATTTCTTTTATGAAACCAAGATAGTTTTCGGGCATTTGTTGCATTGTTTCTGCCAATGGAAAAACTACCTCATCTTTTTCAACTCCCCGTTGCTTTCTTCCTGTTCTTATAACTTTTTTTGCCATATTTTTTAGCATTTTGTTTCACTATTTCACCATTTCGCCTTTGAAAGCTTTTTGGCAACACCTTCTTTTGCTTTCAATATTTTCATTGCAGAGGATTTAACCTTGAATGGAAAATCTACACACTTAGAAACCGTGGTAAAATCATCAAAAATAATTACGGTAGTTTTGAAAATATACCATCTGTTTCATCTGTGTAACCAAGAATAAATGATTTACCCGCAGTTAACACGGGTATTTCGAATTTATCATCATACAAATCGCTTGCAACTATATAGTTTGTTGGCTGCTTGTAATCGAGAACATCGCCTAGTTTCACCATTTTCCAACTCATGCCAACATCTTTATTAACGGTTTCCATTTGTTCCATTAGCTATTCCACTTGAGTAGTTCGTTGTTAATAAACGCTTCGAGTTGTTCTTTTTTAGGAAGTTCCAAAAGGTATTTTGATACAAAAAGATGATTGTCGATGCCAGCGGTGGCAAATTCAACCAAGGCATTATTTTTATTGGTAACAAGCAAGATACCTACCGTAGGATTATCGTCTGTTTGCATTTCTGTGGCCTTGTAGTAGTTAACGTAAGTGTTGAGTTGCCCAATTTGATGGTGCTTAAAATCTTCTACTTTTAATTCTACCAACACATGGCATTTAAGGATGCGGTGGTAAAATACCAGATCTATAAAAAAGTATTCATCACCTATCAGAATTTTCTTTTGTCGGGCGTCGAGGCAGAATCCGTGTCCCATTTCCATCATAAAATCTTGTAGATGATCGAGCAGCGCCGTTTCCAGATCACTTTCTTCTAAGGCATCTTTGGTTTTTAATCCCAAAAACTCAAAGGCATACACCGATTTTACAATGTCGGTTGGGTCGGCCGTTTCCGTTTTTTGTTGGGTAATTTCACTCAGCAATTCAGGCTTTGCACTCATACCACTTCTTTCAAAATACAGGCTGTTTATTTGGCGTTTTAGCTCGCGCACGCTCCACGTTCCTTTGATACATTCAATTTCGTAAAAGGTGCGTTTAAGATGGTCTTGTATTTTTATCAATTCTACTAAATGTGAGAAGGACAGTTTGCTAAGTAACTTTTCTCCGGGTACATACAAATTTGACTTGGTAGATTGTGGGGTTGATGACACCATTATTGATGGCTCAACTCCCATATTAGAATCTTGGGACAGTGTCCCAAGAATGTGTTGTGGAACTAAATTTTTAAATTCTTGGGTCAGCGCCCCAAGAATTTGAGGATAACAAAAATAAAACTGCCGACAACGAGAAATTTCTGCCGAAACGAGCCCTTTTATGCTGAGTTTAGTAGCTAAGGAATCAAGTAATTTTGAGCCATAAGCCGCCCTGTCTTCACCATTTTGCTCAAACTCCACAATGTAAAATCCTATTAAATAATTCCGTATGGTCAAGGATATATTCACCGCCTTAACCGCTTGTTCCTGGAAGTGGCTGTGAGTTTGCTCTATTGTCGATACTAAACTTTCAAATTTCATGTTAGCATCGCTTTTAGTTGCTTCAACAATTCGGCACGTTCTTTATCTAAAGTCTCAATCTGCCCAATAATTACCAATGGTTTTTCGTAAATTTTTTCCTCATATACCACTTCTTTGTAGCGGTTAATACTTAGGTCGTATTTGTTGTTTTGTATCTCTTTTACCGGCACCATAAAGCTTTTGTCAGTGCGGCTGCGTTGGGTTTCGGCTTTCAGGTTGTGATAGCGGTTTATAATGTCGGGTATATCGTTGGCCTCAATGGGTTGGCGCTTATCGTCTAAACTCAAACCATCGGCTTGCATATCGTAAAACCAAACATGATCGGTGCCTCCACTATTGGTTTTGGTAAATACCAATACCGCAGTGCTCACTCCCGCATAAGGTTTAAACACCCCGCTCGGCATAGAAATAACGGCTTGCAGTTTTTGGCGGTCTATGAGTTCAATACGTATTTGTTGGTGGGCTTTGCTGCTTCCAAAGAGTACACCATCTGGCACAATTACGGCACATCGTCCACCCAGTTTTAATCCTTTTAATATCAAAGCCAAAAACAACAATTCTGTTTTTTTGCTATCTACCACTGCCAGTATTTTGCCATCTACCGCTTCTCTGTCCAAACTGCTTTTAAAAGGCGGGTTTGCCAATACCAAGGTTGCTTTTTCGGTAAAGCTGCTATTGGCTTCGCTTAGGGCATCTACATCTATTAATTGGGGATTTTCGATACCGGGCAGCATCAGGTTCATACCGCCAATGCGTATCATGGTAGGGTCGAACTCCATGCCCATAAACATCTTTTCTTGAAAATGTTTTTTTACGCTGTCGGTATATAATTCTTTTTCAAAATGCTCTCTTATGTATTCGCCCGAACCGGTAAGGAAACCGGCTGTGCCACAACTTGGGTCGCAAATCACGTCTTCCAATGTAGGTTCTACCATATCCACCATCATGCGGATAATATGGCGAGGGGTACGAAACTGTCCGTTTTGACCTGCACTGGCAATCTTGCTTAATAAGCATTCATATACATCGCCTTTGGTATCGCGATCGCTCATATCAATGTTCGAAATCATCTCTACCACTTGCGCCAATAACCTTGGCGTAGGAATCATAAAGGTAGCACCTTTCATAAACTTGCTAAAGGCAGCACTGCGGTTGCCCACATTGCGCAGAAAATCAAACACCCCTTCGTTTTTTGTAAACATGCGGTGCATCACTTCGGGATCCATATTTTTAAAATGACTCCAACGCAATTCATTTTCTTTTTCTGTATATAAAGGCTCTTCCATTGGCATTTTCAACAAATTGGCTTTCGATTCTTTTTGCGTTTGCAATTCATCCAATCTTCGGATAAATAGCAAATAAGTCATTTGCTCAATTACGGTAATGGGGTTCGATAAGCCGCCTGTCCAAAAGGCCTCCCATACTTTGTCTATTTGTGATTTTAAATCTCCTGTAATCATATTATATATTTACAACAGGTACAAAATACGAATTCTTTCACAGCGTATTGGCAAAAAGAAATTTTAAAAAAATTGCCATAGCAAAACATGGTCAGTTTCAATCAGGATTTGCAGGATTTCGAGGATTATAGAGGTATTAGTACATCGTAATATCACGTTCGTAGGGGCGAATTGCATTCGCCCTTTCATGATACAGATTCATTTCCCTATTTGCGGAACATTGGGTACCTTTTCGTCAGGTTATCCAACTCCATCAGGTTTCAATGCAATATTCACATGCTATCACCATGTTTTGAATCAGGATTTTCAGGATTACAAAGGACGTCTTTGTTTTGGGTGTAAGGGTCATTTGT
>JAFMBH010000164.1 GCA_017858735.1 Bacteroidota bacterium | reverse complement strand
ACCCGAACATTATATTCACTTTTTTACCAAGTCCAGATTCAAAAATTTTGTACAATGTTGAAAGTTGAATGTCATATTTGTCATTTTCGTACTTCCTTCAATATTTCGCTAATGACAAAATACTTTGCTTTTTCTTCAAAGTTGTCTCGTTTTTCAGAGCCTATTTTTCCATATTTAATGTCTAACAACTCGTCAAAGTTTTTAGCATTTCTAATATTTTCTTTGTTCATTTCTTTTTTTTAGCGCGCTTTTAGAAACCGACTGCTAGCAACCTTAATTTATTAAGTTCTTTTAGTGTGGATAAATCAGAATTTCCCCCCAGCAGGCAGTCTCATTCAATAGCCTGCCGGGGGAAATATATTATTGTTTGGTCTGTGCCGGTTTAGAATAAGGCGGAATTTTAATATCCTTTGCCGGTTGTTTTTCCAGCATCATCAAGACCTCTTTAACTGCCCTTTCCAATTGTGGATCGCGTCCTTGCTGTAGAGATTTTGCGTCCTGACGCACGTCAATATCTGGTGCAACCCCTTCATTTTCAGCAATCCATTTATTGGCAGCGGGGTCAAAAATACTATTATCAGGAGCAGTGAGAGCACCTCCATCTACCAGACTATAATGTACGGAACTCTTCACGAGACCTCCCCAGGTACGTGCACCAATTAATGGACCTGCATTGCGATGGCGGAATACCCAGGGAAAGAAATCGCCCCCTGATCCTGCCAGTTCATTGATCAACAAGGCCTTTGGTCCGAGAATCCCTGCAGGCAACTTCATAGGCTTACCACCAGGTACTTCATTGGTTATCGCTGCCCGAAGACTACGGGTCATCAGGTCCGTCATGTAATCATCTAATAAACCGCCACCATTGAATCGTTCATCAATAACCGCCCCTTGTTTATCTTGCTGAGCAAAATAATAGCGATTGAAGGACACAAAACCTGGTCCACCCGTATTTGGCACCCAAATATAGCCCAGTTTTCCGCCGGAAAGGCTATCTACCAACCGTCGATTGTCTTCCACCCAATTGCGTTGACGCAGACTCGATTCATTGCGCAAAGGTTTAACCGTTTCGGTCCATGAACCATCAAAAACAGGTTTATTATTCAAATGCAATACGGTTTGAACATCGGCCGTACCTGCCAGCATTTTATATGGATCTTCAGAAGTTGTAAGTTCCTTACCATTCACACCCACCAGATAATATCCAGATTCCACCTTCATACCAGGTCTGTCTAATGGGCTGGAGAGACTAGGATTCCAGCTTTCAGTGGTGAAAATCCTGTTGATTTTCCAACGATTCTGATCAGCTATCAAATCTGCCCCTAAAACCGCTGCAGAAGAACGATCAGTGGCTGGAAAATCACCGCCAAATACGAAACTATGTCCAACGGAAAGCTCCCCGTTGACCATATCTAAAATATAAGTCAGATCGTCCCTGTGTTTAACAAAAGGAACCAGCGGTGCATACCGGCGATAGACCTCATCCCAATCCCTGCCATGAATACCCTGCTGGTCATAAAAATAATCCTTTTCATAGCGCCAGGCCTCCTCAAACATCTGTTTCCACTCCGCAGACCGGTTCAACTGCATGGTCAGGTCCATTTTCAATGGTTTTGCCTCATTTCCATTAGGCCCACCGGTTGAGCCCACTTTCCACTGACCCATGGCATTTATTATAAATTTTTTCCCATCAGCAGATACAACCAATCCACTTGAACCGGTAAGAAATTCTTTAGCTTCCTTTGACTCGAGGGTATATTTGTGCACCACCCCGGGTTTATTTGCCACTCGTTCGCCAACAAAGACAGACCCTTCCGGACCTGCCACCATGGTCGTATAATTCCGTTTTGGCATGCCCAAAGGAATAGTTCTCCGATCAATATTATCAAAATCGATCAGCACCTCAATCTTTTTATCTTTAGGTTTTTCCGGCTCAGGCGATTTTGCTGGCGTCTTCGCATCAGCCTTCGCATCAGGTTTTGCACCAGGTTTTGTTTCCGTTTTTTCATCGGCCGTTTCCTTTTTCACCTCTTCCTCATCGCTTTTAGGTTTGAAAGGCGATTGATCCGATTTGCGCAGATTAATCACGTAGGCCTCATATTCGGGATTCGCCATTTGGGAACTGGTGTTTGCCCAACCGCTACCTAATGCTACTTCGGTACTGGCCAGGAAGTACAAATTTTTTCCATTGCGATCCCAGGCGGGTGAAAAGGCATCGGCAAAAGCATTTGTCAAAGCCCTTCTACCTTTCGTTTTCACATGGTAGGTCTGAATCGCACGTAATTGATTATCCCCCGCCTTAGCGTAAGCCAACCATTGACTATCGGGAGACCAGGTAAGGCCCATGTCACCCCTTTCCAGATTATTTCCTGCCGTATCAACCGTTTCAATGGTACCTGCCTGAACATCTACTATTCTTATGCGCACTCTGTTATCGGTAAATGCTATATATTTTGCATCGGGCGACCAAACGGGTTCCCAAGCCATTTTCGATTCTCCAATAGAAATGATACGTGGTTTATCCATACCATCCTGACCTGCTATCGTCAAGGTATAGCCCTTTCCATCGGCATCAGAAAACCAGGCGAGCTTATCGCCCAATGGCGACCAGATAGGTACGCGGTCAGCGGCACCAGAACTTTGGGTAAGATTTCGCACATCCCCATTTTCAACAGGCACGGTAAATATTTCACCGCGCGCTTCCACCAGTGCTCTTTTACCAGTGGGAGACAAGGAGACGTTAGTGGCATTTCGACCCACCTCTTCCCAACGGGTTTCAGCCCAGGGAAAATCGCCGGACACTGTAATATTCAGTTTCTTGCTATTGGATCCATCCAACCCGATGGTATGCAGGAAGCCTTCGCGTTCGTATAATAGCCTGTTACCATTTCCGGAAATATATTTTACATCCGTATCGTTGAAAGAGGTTATTTGAGTTAATTTTCCAGCGTCGGGCTCGTACGACCAGATATTGGCCACTCCACCGTTTCTATCGCTAAGGAAATAAATCATTTTACCTAACCAGATAGGCATAATGTCCGTACTTGAAGGATTCGGCAATAATATTTCGCTAAAATCAGCAAGATTCATTAAAATGAGTGGTGTATTCTGTCCACCGCGATAAGCGCGCCATTCCACATCCCACCGATCCATCTTGTCTATGATCATCTTTTTTCCGTCGGGTGAAAAGCTACCATTATTTCCCCACTGTTTGGTCACCAGCGTAGAAGGACCTCCTTCGACCGACACAGTGTATAGGCGGTTATAAGCGGTAGGAGCTGTTTCGCGATCGGAGGCATATAAAATCCTGGAACCATCGGGGGTCCAACCTCTTACAGTAGCGGCAGAGGGATACCAGGTAAGCCTTTTTGGTTCTCCCCCAGTCACAGGAACGATATAAACGGCCTGATTCCCGGAGCGATTGGAAGTAAAAGCTATTGTTTTACCATCGGGTGAAAACTGCGGATTACTTTCAACCGCAGGGGTACTTGTCAATCTGGTTACCTGCTTTCCCTCCAGATCGGAAACCCAGACATCGGCACCATATATAAAGGTTACCTTATCGGAACTAAGGGATGGCTGACGCAACAAACGGGTTCCCTGTGCCATTAATATACCGCCCGATACGACAGATAGCATAACTATCTGAAAAAATACCGATAGCGATTTTAATCGATTCAATTTAAATTTCATCATATAGATTCATTTTGCAAAGGCTGTTTTAAAAATATCCTTATAAATATAATGGGTAATTTTAAAATCCCCATTATTATTCTCTGCCGAAAAATTCCTCGATGAGCGGCGATTCAAATCCACGGGACAGCGCGTAACGAAAAGCTTTACTTTTACGTTCGAAAGGCGGTAAATCGGGGCATTTTTCAAGTTGTTGAACCAGGATTAAATGCAGGGTTTCCTTATAATCTGCAGGATTAATTTCCTTCATAGCCTCTTTGATGCAATAATCATTGATTCCCTTTTGCTTTAGGGATTGGATAATTTTGATGCGTCCCCAGGCTTTCATCCTAAATTTTCCCCGGGCATAAGTTTTGGCAAATCTGATTTCATTTAAAAAATCTTCCTCAATGAGGCTGCCTATTATTTCTTCCAAATATTCACCATAAATGCCAAGAGAGAGCAATTTTGTGCGGACTTCACGATGGCAACGTTCCTGATAGGCGCAGTATTTTTGCAATAAACTAAGGGCTTCCTGTTGACTGATGTATTTTTTCATTGATTAGGTCCAACCTTTGTATCTGTAAGTATAAGAAAAATTTCCACAATAGATGACAATTTAGCGATAAAGCTATATATTTGCACTCCTAAAAGGGGCCCATAGCTCAGTTGGTTAGCAGCACCTGACTCATAATCAGGGGGTCGTAGGTTCGAGCCCTACTGGGCCCACATAAGAAAAACTGATTTTCAGGGGTTTATGAAGTAACATTCATAAACCCTTTTTTTACGCCACATAATGAGCCCTAAAATTAATTGAATAGAAAATAGCTGCAATGCAAATTGCAATTTTACAACCTGTCGACATATAGTATTCCAATGATCTGGGAGCAGGTTTTTATAGTGAGGTG
>JAFMBH010000061.1 GCA_017858735.1 Bacteroidota bacterium | reverse complement strand
ATTTGGAATATGAAAATATACAGAACTACAAACGGCATTGTAATTAATCATCAGGGTGATTTATACAAAGTAGAAGATTTAGATTGGGATTCTTTAGTGAATAGAGCTGATTTGTACTCATTTGTTAGCAGGAAGATAGCGAGAATGGCGTCTTTATCAGTTTCCGAATTTTTGGAGAATGATTGGCGGGCACCTATTCATCATCAGGAAATCTGGGCAGCAGGTGTAACCTATTTAAGAAGCCGGGAGGCTAGAATGGAGGAATCAAAAACCAGTGGGGCAGCTGACTTCTATGCTAAAGTATATGAGGCAGATCGTCCTGAATTATTTTTTAAATCTACTGCAGAAAGATGTGCTGGTCCCAATGATACTGTTCATATTCGACGAGATAGCCATTGGAATGTTCCCGAGCCGGAATTAACTTTATTTGCCTGCAGTTCAGGGAAAATAGTAGGTTATACCATTGGAAATGATATGAGTTCAAGAGATATTGAAGGTGAAAATCCTTTATATCTGCCTCAAGCCAAAAGTTATGACTTTTCTGTAGCCATAGGCCCTTGTTTGTATGTTCCTGAATCACCTATAGCATCGGATACCATCATTAGAATGAAGATTGAGAGAGCCGGTGTCATTGCTTTTGAAGGTCAAATTTCAATAGATAGAATGAAAAGAAAGCACCAGGAATTAGTAGATTTTCTTTTTAGAGAAATGAGCTTTCCAAAGGGTGTATATTTGATGACTGGAACGTGTCTTGTTCCTGATAATGATTTTACCCTTTTAGTTGGGGATATGGTAACTATTGAAATAGAACCTATTGGGATATTGAAAAATACCGTGGGGGTTAAAAAATAAATCATGAATTTGCAGGGTAACCAATATATAGGCTTCGCTCCTTCAGGAGCAGGCCAGCAGGCATTTCAAGCTATAAATCCGGTAAATGGGGAAAAGCTAATGCCTTTTTTTAAAGAAGCAACCGATGAAGAGATTGCTTTAGCAGGTGAAAAGGCGTTGAATGCTTTTCAGCTGTATCGATTAACATCGGGGGCTGAAAAAGCACATTTTCTTACTTTGATAGCAGAACATATTGAAAAATTGGGAGATGATTTACTTCAACGATGTCACCTTGAAACGGGTTTGCCATTGGCAAGAATTACAGGGGAACGAGGAAGAACAGTAGGTCAGCTTAAACTTTTTGCAGCCCTTCTAAAGGAGGGTTCCTGGGTAAATGCAAGTATCGATTTGGCCCAATCAGACAGGCAGCCTTTGCCTAAACCTGATATTCGCTCTATGCAAACGGCTTTAGGTCCCGTTGCTGTTTTTGGCGCCAGTAATTTTCCTCTGGCTTTTTCTGTGGCAGGGGGTGATACCGTTTCCGCTTTAGCAGCAGGCTGCCCGGTTATAGTGAAAGCCCATCCCGCTCATCCCGGAACCTGCGAAATGATTGGAATGGCTATTATTAATGCCGCCCGGGAGGCAAATATGCCCGATGGTGTGTTTTCAATGGTCCATGGCGGTCCAGCTGTGGGAATGACGCTGGTCAATCTAAGCGATATTAAAGCCATAGGTTTTACAGGCTCTCACACGGCGGGCATGGCTATTTTCAATGCAGCTATGAAAAGAAAAGAGCCAATTCCTGTGTATGCGGAAATGGGGAGCGTGAATCCGGTTTTTGTTTTTTCAGATGCCCTGGAACATCATTCGGATCGTCTGGCAGAGGGTTTTGTGCAGGCTGTAAATCTTGGCGTAGGTCAATTTTGTACTAATCCCGGCGTATTAATCATTGAAGAGGGGGAAAACTGTTCTCCTTTTATAGAGAAAATTAAATCAATATTTAGTCAGGTATCCGGTGGTAGCATGCTAACGGAAGGAATTAAAAATCAATTTGATAAAGCCATTGAAGCGGCAAAAGCTGAGGCTGATATTGAGGTGGTTACCTTGGGGCAGGCAGCAACGACCTTTACAGGGGTTACTCCTACTTTATTAACCGTAAAAGCCGACGCCATTTTACATTCAAATATTCAGATGGAAGAAATATTTGGCCCCTCAAGTATAATCATAGTAGCTAAAGATGTTTCGCAAATGGAGGAATTGGCGCACTTTTTTTTAGGGCATTTAACTGCTTCTTTGTTCGGATTAAATGCCGGGAAGCCTGCTCAGGTGAGGTTGGTAAATATCTTGACCCAAAAAGTAGGTAGATTGATTGTTGATGGTTTTCCTACTGGCGTCGAAGTTTGTCATTCTATGGTGCATGGCGGGCCATTCCCCTCAACTACTTTCGCAGGTAGTACTTCCGTTGGTACCTCAGCTATTTATCGTTTTACAAGACCATTATGCTTTCAAGGTTTCCCACATAATTTGCTGCCCGATGAACTCAAAGACGATAATCCATTAGGAATAATGAGGAAGATGGATGGAAATTACGGTGTTTAGTTCACCAAAATGTAGCGTTTTTAAATTATGTAAAAATTATAATCAACTTTATTTAATTTTTTATGAACTAACTTGGTTGTGTGTTGAAATTTTGCTGTAATTTGTAAAAAGTATTCTTTTGATTTTAAAAGCTAATAAAGATTAAGAAAAGGTTTAGCTATTTTCAATGGAGTATTTTTATATGTTGTAAAATATTCGCAAAGCTCAAGGTTGAAAAATGATTTATTACAAGTATTCAGATGACGAAACATTGTGGAATGATTTCAGATCAGGAAGCAAAGAGGCATTTGAATACTTGTATCGCAACTACGTAAGCATTTTATACAATTATGGATTCAAAATTTGTCAGGACAAGATGCTGACAAAGGATGCTATTCAGGAGGTTTTTCTGTCGCTCCTCTCCAAATACGATAAAGTAAATCTTACCAACGCTATTAAACTTTATCTCTTCAAGTCTTTAAGAATAGAAATTTTCAAAAAGCTAAAAGCAGAACAGCGATTTACCGACATATTGTTGGTTGATGCTGATTTCAGTTTGGAGTACTCGGCAGAAGATAAGATGATAGAAGACGAGATAACCATGATTCGCATAAGAGAGTTGGCGCAAGTCATAGAACTTTTGCCGCGTCGTCAAAAGGAGTGTATCTATCTAAGATTTTACGAGGGAATGACCTATCAGGAAATTTCAGACATTATGGACATTGAGGTGAGTTCAGTGTATAAAATGCTTTACAAGGCCATTGAAAAACTTTATGAAAATCTGGCAATGAAAAACGGTAATCTTTTTTTGTGATTAAATAAAGTTCCTTAAAAAAGGGATAAAAAAGGCATTTAATTTCATTATATATAAGTAAACCATTTTTTTATTTTATAAATCAGTTACAATGCATAGATTTTACAAAATGATTGTTCTGGCTATTTTGGCGGCTACTGCAAGTCCATTGATTAGCCAATCTACTTTATTGAATCCTATAAGCACTTTGGTAGATAAATCAAAGGCGGGCAACAAACTTCCTGCGATTATTGACAATTCGGGTAATACAAGAGGTGCAGGCTTCAATGGTGAAAATATTTTTGTTGCTACTCGTACAGGGGGGAATATCATTTACTATTGGGATGTGGCCAAACCTGATCTTGATCCAAAAACGATGAATACGACAGGGGTAACTGGCGGTTTGTTCGCCGTTTCCGATCTCACGGTAGTTGGTAAAAAAGTATTTTTGAGTAATATGGTAAACGCAACGGGAAATATTTTTAAATTGTATGGATGGTTAAACAAAGAAGCTGCACCAAAAGTTCTGCTTCAGTTTCCCGCTCCGGCAACCAATGTGAGACTTGGCGACGCCATTACCGTATTGGGAGATCCTGCCACCGATGGCCTTTTTGTTGCCTCGGGTTGGGGGACAAAAAATTTCTACGTTTGGAAAATGAAGGGGGATACCATTTCAGAAAAATCTCCTCAAATAGTTACCTTAGACAGCGTGACCAATGTAAATTTTGCCAGAATGACTAAAGTACCAAATAGTGATATGTATCTGGCAAGTGGCCCTACCATGGGTATGGCTCTTCTCGATAAGGACTTTAAGTTGCTGGAGTGGATAAAGCCTGGTGTATATTTTCCAAGTTGGCCTATGTATGCTCAGATTTTATTTTACAAGGATAAAAGGCTGTTGGCTTACCAGCATGTAAAAACAAGTCCGGTAGAAAATTTTCAGTATATTATGGATATAAGTGCTGATACATCCACCCTCAGTGCCATTAAAAATATAGGTAAAAAGCCAGCGGTGGAAAGGCTCATCCACTCTCTCAATATTGGAAATGGTTCTAATGGAAATGCCAGCGTAAGTGTAGATATTTTGCCAAACGAGGCAGGGCATCTGCTTTCCTTCGTTTATTCTGCTGGAAATGGTTTTATACTTCAAAAATTTGGAGATGTTGCGTCAAATACTGCTGAGCTTGATTATTCTGCATTTAAAATGTACCCCAATCCTGCCTCCGATCTACTAAATATTCAGTCCGAACATATCATAAAAAGAGTGATTGTACTCGATGTAAATGCCAGGATAGTTCGCTCTATGTCTGTTGAAAATACGCAATTAGCGATGGATGTAAGTGTTTTTCAAGAGGGTTTATACTTACTTTCAGTAGAAACGGCTAAAGGTATTTATACCCAAAAACTGCTTATTCAAAAGTAATGGTCCTACTGATTTAGCCTTTAAGTGTATTTCATGAATCAATCATTGTTCAATAAATACAAATCGTTTTCCTCAAAAGATTTTGCGGCCGATGACGATTTCGTAAGGTATGTTTGTCATCCCACAGCATCGGACAACCTTTTTTGGGAAGCCTTTTGTTACGTTTTTCCTGAAAAAAGCAGGGACGTCAGAGAAGCAAAGTTGCTTATTCAGGCTTTACAACCTGATCACTCTGAGATGCTTTCCGCTGAGGTTGAATTATTATGGAATGCCTTGTCAACGAAACAGAATGAAATTTTTTCAAGTCGGCAGGTTGAAAACAAAGTTCAACCTGCCCTTGTTAAAAGAGCATTTTTAATGATTACCGTCGTATTGTTAAGCTGTCTGTCTGGTCTCTTGATGGCCCATCTTTTGAAAAGAGAAGAAATATATGAGTACAAAACTGGCTTTGATCAGGTGGCTACCGTTGTTCTGCCTGACAGCAGCAAGGTCATTCTCAATGCCAACTCATCTATTAAAATGTGGACCTCTGGCTGGTTGAAAAAAAAGAGAGAAATGACGCTGACAGGAGAAGCTAATTTTAAAATTAAAAAGCTGGCATCGTCCGCCAGGTACCATAAATTGTTGGTACATACCAATTCGGGAACCATAGAAGTTACCGGGACTATATTTAACGTATTTTCCAGAGGAAGTAAAACGAAAGTATACCTCAAGGAAGGGGGCATTAAACTAAATGATTTACCCGACCTCCCCGTTATTCTTATGCACCCAGGTGATTATATACAATATGATGTCCTGGATAAAACCATTTCAAAAAATAAGGTGGCTTCTGAAAAGATTGATTCCTGGACTCTCAATAAAGTAGTTTTTGATAAAACGCCGTTTTCTGATGTTTTGGCTCACCTAAAGGATGTACACGGCTTAGGTGCCGTTTTGGAAAATAAATCTTTGCTGGACAAGTCATTTACCGGTATTTTGCCTGCAGATGATCTCGACTTGTTGCTCAAGGCACTGGAAGAAGCCTTTGATATCAATATATCAATAAAGGATAATACACTTTTAATCACCTTAAAATAACCTCAGGATATGACAAAAAACAAGTTCATTATCCCCTTACTTTTTCTTTTGTCTTTTGGTTATTCTGCGTTTTCTCAGGAATTAACAGATGTTAAAAAGGCATTAAGAGAAATTCAGGATAAATACGATATACAATTTATTTATGATGATGCTTTAGTTGTCGGCTTAAAAGTAGGTGCTTACACCAATTGGGAGGAGAAACTTGAGGTGAAACTGGATAGAATTTTAAAGCCGGCTAAACTTACGTATTCTAAAATAAGCCAACAGCATTATGTGATTAAATCCTCTCCGCCTGCCGATGAAAAACAAGAGGTCATTATCAATGTGAATTCCTCAAAATCTTCTCCTCCTGCGAAATTAACAAAGGTTAAGAACGTTTTTGGCTACGTTACAGATGAAAATGGTATGCCAGCCGTGGGCGTAACGGTTATGGTTAAATCTACCGGAATGGGAACCATTACTGACGAGATGGGGAAGTATGATATTGAAATTTCAGACAATGGCGTATTGGTTTTTTCTTACGTGGGGTATAAATCTGTGGAAATTTCTGTAGCTGGAAAATCTAAAATCGATCTTAATCTTGAAATTGAAAGTACTCAAATTGATGAAATTGTCGTAGTTGCCTACGGTGTTCAAAAACGTGTTCATTTGACGGGTTCTGTAGCTACACTAAATAGTCGGGAACTTTCACAGAAACCAGTGGATAATCTGACAACCATGCTTTCAGGCAGATTGCCCGGCGTTATTGCGAGACAGCAAAGTGGTGTGCCAGGAGAAAATTCTGCCAAATTTTTTATCAGAGGTAGAAGTTCGCCAACGGGTTCAGGTGCACCTTTGATTATTGTCGATGGCGTAGAAAGGCCATTTGATAATCTTGACCCCAATGAAATTGAGACCATTTCTATTTTGAAGGATGCGGCTTCTGCCGCTATGTACGGCGTAAGAGCTGCCAATGGCGTAGTTATGGTGACTACAAAATCTGGAAAGAAAAGTGAAAAAATCAATCTTAGCTTTACCAGTACTTACAGCATTTCTAAAAATACCGCTTTTCCTGATTATCCTAATGGTCCTGATTATGCTTTATGGCACAATAAAGCCAGACAGTTGGATGGTCTTGCCGTCGATTATTCTCCCTCCGATATCGATAAAATACAGAATGGAGACCCTGACGGTATTTTGGGTAACACAGAATGGACGAAACTGATTTTTGAGTCTTTTGCGCCACAATCATATCAAAATCTTAATATTAATGGAGGCAGTAATAAGTTAAAATTCTTTAATAACGTAGCGCGTTTACATCAGGATGGAATTATTAAAGGCGTATCTTTTGACAGAATTAACCTTAGGTCCAATGTGGAATATGAGGTGAATTCCAATTTTAGCGTTGCTTTAAATATTGCAGGCAGGGTAGAAGAGAGAAAACAGCCGGGAACATCACCAGGTTCTCAAGATATAACGATTAATAATTATAAGAATGTTATTTTTTATTCCATTTTAGCCAGACCTACCTCTCTTCCTAATTTGCCCGATGGCACGCCACTTGGATGGGGAAACCCTTTAGTGGCCAGAGATCAGTCGGGATTCTACAACCAGAACCGGAAAATTTTTCAAAGTACCGCTAGTTTTATTTATAAACTGCCCGCTATTCCAGGACTGAATTTAAAAGCTAATCTGTCATACGATTACGAAAATGGTTTGACTAAACATTTTCGTACCCCACAACGGTTGGCTACCTGGGAATATGCTAAAAGGGAGCTGGTGTATTTTGACCGTCTGATGTCAAAGGATATTGCAAGTAATAAAAACGAATTATCACAGGGATTTAATGATTATCATAGAATAACCACCCAATTATCGGCAGATTATCAAAAAACCTGGGGTAAAAGTGTGCTCAATGCCTTAGTTCTTTTTGAGGAGCAGAGTACAAAAACTTCTACCTTTGGTGTAAGTGGTCAGGATTTGCCCCTAACGGCTTTACCTGAATTGAATTTCGCTACGGAATATATTACGAATAGTTTGTATGGAAGTAGGGGTCAAAGGGGAACGCGCGGCATAGTGTCCAGGGTTGGTTATGTGTTGAATGACAAGTATATGGCTGAATTTACAGGAAGGGCTGACTGGTCGTCCAGGTTTGCAAAGGGTAATCGGCTGGGTGTTTTTCCCGCAGTGTCTTTAGGTTGGAACTTAGATAAGGAAAATTTTTTCCAACAACTTTTTCCTGTCGTCTCCAGATTAAAACTTAGAGCATCGGCAGGTCTTTTGGGGAATGATGATATCGGTGGATTTCGATTCTTAAAGCAATTTAATCTGTCAACGCAACCACAAGTCATTTTTGGTGATAATGCTTATCTCGATCTTTTGACGGGCGCTGTTCCAAGTTATGATATTACCTGGGAAAAAACGGTGACTTATAATGGTGGTTTTGAGGCAGAAATTTTAGACGGTCTTTTTTCCTTTGAATTTGATGCATTTTACAAAGTAACCTCTGATATTCTTCAAAGTGTAGCAGGTATATTTCCACCGTCCGTTGGGGGTAATTTCCCTTCTGTGGTCAATGCGGGCAAAATGGACGCCAGAGGTTTTGAGGCCATTATTACTCATAGCAGGCAAGTAAGGAAAGATTTCAGTTATCAGGTTTCTGGAAATGTGACTTTTTCTCGTAATAAATTTTTGGAAATAGGGGAAAGCCCAAATGTTCCTCCCTGGCAACGAAGAACTGGGCAACCCCTTGGTTCCGTTCTTGGATGGGTTTCAGATGGTCTGTTTCAGAATGCGGAAGAAATAGCCACGGCAGCGCTCACGACGTATGAGATAAAACCTGGATTTATAAAATATAAAGATTTAAATGGTGATGGAGTTATTAATTTTGCCGACCGAACCTGGATAGGCAGAAGCCCTATTCCTGAAGTAATCGTAGGACTAAATCTGAGTGCAAATTATAAGAATTTATCCGTAAGCGCATTTTTTCAAGGGGCTACACGCACCGATCTTATGCTTACCGGAGAATATCTTGGTGCTGGATTTTCTGATGGAACTTTTTTTACTCAACCTTTCAAATGGGGAGCCAATACGCCTTATTTTATCCTGGAAAATACCTGGCAAAAAGAGGGTGACCTTACAGAATTTCCCCGCTTGACTACCATAACTCCCTTTAATAATAATCTGTCAACTGACTTTTGGAAAAGAGATGCTTCCTATATCAGGCTAAAAACGGTGGAGGTTTCCTATTCTTTTAACCTCAAATCCAGTAAAAATGCAGGGCAGAAAAAGATGGTTGTATTCTTTAGTGGAACCAATTTATTTACGCTGAGCAAACTAAAATATATTGATCCTGAGGCTCCTACGGTAAATAATGGTTTTTATCCGCAGCAGAAAGTGTATAATTTTGGTATTAATATTTCAATTTAATGGATATGGGAAAGTACATCCTTGTTTTATCGATATTTCTTGTAAGTTGTTCCAATACCATAGATTTTGTTCCTACGGATAGTTACAATGAAATTGCGGTGTGGGAAAACGAACAAAGTGTCAATCTTTATATCAATTCTTTTTACAGGATTTTTAACGAATATTTTATATTCGGGAATAAGCCCATTGGCGGTGATGCCACCATGTCAGATGGTTTAACTGATTTGGCAAAATATTCCTCCAATTCTCCTGGGGAGGGCACGGCTAATCTGATTATGACGCAAGACGGTTATACCTCTGTTGCAGCCAATCATTTCAGTGTTTGGGCAAATGCCTACGCCTGGAATCGCAGAATTCTTGAATTTTTGGATGATCTTCAAAAATATAATACCAAATTTTCAGAACCCGTTCGCTTGCGAATGGAGGCAGAAGTCAGATTTTTTAGAGCTTATCTCTTTTTTCTAAATTATCGTAGTCACGGCCCTTTTATCATCAGACGTTCCCTCAACGATCCGGTGGAGATGCCAATAAATAGTGAAAAGGATTGCTGGGATTTTATTGAAACAGATTTTGAGTTCGCCGCAGCCCATTTACCTCCTTCATGGCCGATAAATACAGGTGATGGCAGAGTAACAAAATGGGCAGCGCTTGCCATGAATGCCAGGGCCATGCTTTATGCTGAAAGATGGCAAAAAGCGGCAGATGCAGCAAAAAAAGTAATCGACGAAGGCGGTTTTGAACTGGAAACTAATTTTGCCGACATTTTTTTGAATGATAAAAGAAGGAAAAGTAAAGAGCATATTTTAGTAAAAAAATATAAACACACTAATGGTTTATTTCATGATTTGGATGAAACCATAGCTCCAAGCGGTGATATTCAAGGTAAAGGAGGCCGTTTGTGCCCTACCCAGGAATTAGTCGATGCCTTCTTTATGGAAAATGGCGCTGATTTTAATCCTTCTTCTCCTTTTGATTCTACGATGTATCTGCAAAGAGAAAGTAGATTTTATGCGACGATTCTCTATAATGGCGCGCCCTGGAAAGGAAGGACTGTTCAGACCTGGGAAGGAGAAAATGCTTCCGTTGGAAATGGTTTAGATCGTTTCCTTGCCTACAATAGTTCGCCATACCCGAATACGACCGTCACAGGTTACTATTTTAGAAAACTTGGCGATGAATCTAATCTTAATTTTGATCTGGCATATAGAAAAAGTGATCAGGACTGTATAGAAATAAGATTGTCCGAGGTCTATCTTATTTTGGCGGAAGCATTCATAAACCTCAATAAAAGGTCGGAAGCTGAACAGTGGATTCTCAAAGTACGCAACCGGTCATTACAAAAGGATGTGACTACCCTCAAAGCCGATATTAATGCTGAACTAGTGCGTGAACGTATGGTCGAACTGGCCTTGGAAGGTCACAGGTTCTGGGATTTGCGACGTTGGAAAATGGCCGCTTCTGTACTACATGGTAAAAAGTTTCATGGCGCAAAAATTACGAAACGTACCAATGGAAAATTAGTATTTGAAAGAGTGGCCGTTGATATCAATACACGAATTTACCCCGACCGTTTTGATAGGTTTCCTTATCCTATCAATGAATTGAATAATAATTCTAAAATAACAACGCAACCCAATGGCTGGTAAACAATATATTATGGGAATAATGGTGGTAGCCATCTGTTTGTTCTTTGGCTGCCAAAAGGAACAGGTCTTTCCGCAAAGTACCAATAATACCCTATTGAGTATTTCCCTCGCTTACGCAAAAGATCCATTAAAAATCTACCCGCCGATAGCTAATGATCTGGTGAAAGGTGAATTGCAATTTAAAATTCCGCCTTTGCAAAATGCCTCTTTCTCCTTGATGCGTGTCAATATTGTGGTGCCTACCTCAGCGATCATAATACCCGCATTTAAGGGAAATACAGACCTGTCCAAACCCTATCGATTCTCTGTTATTGCAGAGAATGGAGATAAGAAAGATTACTTAATCGTAGTTTATAATTAACTAAAAACTTGTTTAATCACACTAAAATTAGTAAAACATGTACCATTCATTTTTAATACCAAAAAAAATTAAAAGTCCAGGTTTACTCCTTATCGGAACCATCTCTTTTATGCTATTTCAAATGTCCTGTAAAAAGGAAGCAGCGGAGGTGATAGATACCAATCTTTCCAAGTATATCGTGGAGAAGGTTAAAGTGCTCACTACCAAAGGAGAAGATCTGAATGCCCAAACTACTATTACCAAATTAAGTGAAGCTGAGTACACGGTGGACGCCATTGTGCCTGATGACGGTAATGACGGCAGAAGATTTAAAGTAGAATTTCAGTACCCTACAGGTATTACCCCCATTTCGGTAACTCCTCTGTTAACGGATTCTATAGACTTTTCTATTGCTAAAACGTTCACCATTAAATTTACAGAAACTGCGACGCGTAAATATACCATTAACATAATAGAACAGGCACCGCAAGCTCCGGTCATTACCACTTTTTCTATTACGGGTGCCGAACAGACCGTTATTGAGGAAGATGCAAGAAGAATCAGTGTGAGATTACCCCAGGGTTCAAATCTTACCGCCATTACTCCGAAGATAACGTTAACGCCTTCAACAGCTGTCATTGTAGGTGGAGAAAAAGCGTTGGATTTTACGAATCCTCAATCAATAACGGTTAAAAACGGGGGGTCTTCGAAAACGTATTCCATAAAAGTGGAGGACTATGGCTTCACCAAAATTACTAAACTTTTAGATCGTTCTTTGGCTTCTTCGTTGAGACCAGGTGTTTTTGCTACCAAGTCAGAAACCTCTATTGCCTTAGATTCTAAAGGAGAATTTGCTTTTGTAGCTTATGCAGATGGTATAAAAAAATACAATCTTGCCTCTCCCACCTCCGAGCCTGCAGATCTGAATGTGGCTTATGCAGATGGTAAAAAGGCAAGTTATAAAATTCTTCAAAATGTAGGGACGGTTTTACTTGGTTGTAATAATCCCTGGGGTGGAGGAGAAGTAATCGTGAGTGCCTGGCCAACGACAGGACCTTCTGATGCTCCTGTGGAGGTTGCGCGAATTCCAGTTCCTGCGGGTGGAATTATTCAGAATTTCCACGTGAAACAAGAGGGTAACAATATCATCGCCTATTTTGTGGACAGGGCGCCGCTGCGTAAAAGTCCGAAAGAAGATCCAGTTTTGTATGTCGCTACTATTCCCATTGCTTCCGTTTTGGCCGGTCAGAAGGTGACTGCCTTTACGTCAAATCAAAAAATAAGTGGATTATTAGCAGCCGGTGCGGGGGATGGTCCCAATATAGAGTTGTTGCCTATACCAAATTCAAATGAGTTTTTCTATAATTCAGGCACCACAGCGCCAACTATTTTAAATAGTTCCCTGGCAAGTCCGGCGCCATTTTCAGGTGCTTTAGTTAATGGATCTTCTGTGGGAATGAAGGCATTTGAACGCAATAGAGGGAAATATATTATGTGGGGTGTATTTTCCTGGTCAACCAATGCGGCTAATCCTAAAGCCAGTAAATTTGTTCTGCTTGATGTTACTAAAAAAGGGTACCGAAGCAGTATTACTGAGATAAATTCTGAATTGGCTAATGCGAAATTTACCCTTTGGAATAATGTACAGAAAATAGATGTTGGTCTTGGCGGTATTTCAGGGGAATTAGGTGATTTTTATTGCCAGACTGCCTTCGCAACGACTGCTTCGGGAAAACTGAGATTAGCTTGTATGTCCGCGCAAAACGGATTTGTTGTATATGAAGTTGACTAGCTTTTTATTTTTTAATTGAGTGAATTAATAGGGTCTTTATCCGCTAGTCGATAAAGACCCATTTTAAAAGTAGTGCAAAAAACAAAATAACGTGAAAGTTTTTCAAATGCTGATTGGATTGGTTTGGTGTTTTTCTACAATGTCTTCGGGATGTAAAATTGCTGAGTTGCCTACCGACAATGTAGAAAATTTTGAAATCGATAGTATTAAGGTTTTCAGTCCAAATAATGAACCACTTTATGTCAATTATAATATAAATGGGGGTAGAATTGATGCGCTCGTTGAAAATGATGGTATAACGGGTAAATTTTTTAATGTTAAGTTCGTTTTTCCTAAGGGTATTACACCATTGAGTATTACGCCCGATATGTCAAAACCCATAGATTTTAAAGTCCCTGTCATTGTCGATATTCAATATAATAAGACCATAAAAAAAACATATACTTTTACGCTGAATGAGGAACCGTTAAATCCTGCTAAGTATATTATTGAACGTGTTGACGTATTGAATGACGATAACTCGGTGTCAAATATAAAACTCTCACAGGCAGGAAATGATTACATTGGCCTTTCCTACAATCAATCTGCTGGAAAAAGATATAAACTTAAACTTACCTTTCCCTCGAAAATTACGCCGCTTTCTATTACTTCCGATCCTAATGCCCTCATCGACTTAAGTAAAGAGGTCATTTATACGGTGAAGTATGATGATCAGGTGTCAAAAACGTACTCGGTTAAAATAGGGAATTATAATACCAATGCGTTTTCGCGAAAAATAGTGAGAGGTGTTTGGGTAAGTGACGTGGGTAGTGATGTTTTTGCCACAAAAGCAAATATTGTAGAATGTGTTAATATATGCAAAGACATTGGCATTAATACCATTTTTGTGGTCACTTACAATGATGCAAAAACGAAGTACAAAAGCCAGGTGATGAAAGATTATATGGGCGTGGAAATCGATCCGAAATATGCAGGAAGAGATCCGTTGGCTGAAATGATTGAAGCAGCAAAACCACACGGAATTAAAGTGGTCGCTTGGTTTGAATATGGATTTGCCTCCGTGTATGGCGATAATTCCGGAGGTGCCTTAGTGGCTAGATATCCGTCCTGGGCCTCAAGAGATGCAGCAGGAAATATCACAGAGAAGAATAAATTTTATTGGCTGGACGCCTTCAATCCCGAGGTACAACAGTTTGTCAAAAAACTTATGGTGGAAGTGGTGGAAAAATATCCCGATCTTGCTGGGGTTCAAGGCGATGACAGGCTGCCTGCTTTGGCCTCCAACGGGGGGTATAATGCTTCTGTAACTGCAAGGTATAAAACAGAAACAGGACGAACGGCTCCTTCTAACTACCTGGACTCGCATTGGCTTCAATGGCGTGCAGACAAATTGTCCGATTTTGGGGAATATATCTTTAAGCACATAAAATCGTTGAAAGGGGAACAGATGGTCTCCTGGTCACCTTCGCCTTTTAGCTGGTCATTACAAAATTATCTGCAAGATTGGCCGGAATGGTTGAGAAGGGGTATAGTCGATCATGTTCATCCTCAACTATATAGATATAATTTTAATGATTATAAAGCTTCCTTTGATCAGGCCATGAATAATATGTCGCCGTTCAACGCTAAAGAACTTATTTTTAGTCCTGGAATATTGGTTGGTATCGGGAGCGGAGATAGTGTCACTCCTGCAATTTTAGACCAGAAATTAGCCTATAACCGACAAAGGGGCATTGAAGGGGAAACCTACTTTTATTACGAACGAATCAGAAGAAATAAGGGTTTTCAAGAGGTAATTAAAAAATATAATCAATAAGAGAGTAATTATAAACGGTTCGGGTATGGTATTTATTTAAATGAAGATTAGATAAGCAGTACCTGGACCGTTTTTTCACCTTCGTCCTCCCTCAGCTCTTTTATAAGGAAAATTTATTAGGTATTCATTTCTTGTTTTATCACTGTAATAATCCAGCGTCAGAGAAAAAGGCCAAAATGTATTTTGTCCCCAATATTTAATTTTTCAAGTTCGGAACTTGGAAAAGGAAATTGGTAGGTTTTGCCATCATATAAAAGGGTGACCTGGCTCATTTCCGATGCACTCATTTCCTTGGAAATAAGGATACCCTGCACCGACAAATTCTTTTTTTCAATATAAGGGTAGTCCACCAGTTTTTCATTTTCAAATTGTAAAAACCGGTGGGCATAAGGTTTAATTTCTGAAATTTGATGGCTAACCACTAAGGTGGTCATTGAATTTTGTTGGTGTATTTCATAAATGAATGATTGAATTGTCTTTTTTAGGGATTCATCCAAGGCAGAAAAGGGTTCGTCCAATAATAGAAGAGCCGGTTTTGAAATGAGCGCTCTGGCAATAGCGACTCGTTGTTGTTGCCCTCCGGATAGCTGATGGGGGTATCGTGTTAAATAATTATCTAATCCCAGGGTGTCGAGTATGCTTTGCAAATATTTCTTTTCAACCTTTTCTTCGCAGGCAAAAATTATATTATCTAAGGTATTCATATTTGGAAATAAGGCATAATCTTGAAAAACCATGCCTATATTTCTCTCCTGAGGAGGAACCCTTTGTTTGTTTTTGGTGTCATGCCAAACCAGCTCCCCCCAACAAATAGTTCCATTTTTAGGTTGAATAAGACCGCTGATAAGCCTTAAAAAAGTCGTTTTTCCACTCCCCGAAATACCTGAAATGGAAACAAATTCACCAAAGGGTATTTGCAGATTTGCCTCTATTTTTTGCATTCCCTGCAAAGTCGAAAAGGAGTGGAAAAGGTCAATCGAAAAATTCATTTCCTTACTAATTAATGGTTTTTTTTCTCCACAAATGGACGAATCCAAGTAATACCAGGGTTATAAAAATAAGAGTTAGGGCATATTGATTTGCCTGCTGATAATTCAACGATTCTACGGCGTCGTAGATGGCCATGGCCGCCAGCCTCGTTTCGCCAGGTATATTTCCGCCAATCATTAATACAATGCCAAATTCCCCCATAGTATGGGTAAAAGTTAAGGCAATAGCCGTATAAATCGCTGGTTTGCAATTGGGTAATTGGACTTTGAGCAGGGTTTGCCATTTCGATTTACCCATTAAGTAAGAAGCTTCAATGAGTTGTTTTGGTATTTTTTCAAGTCCGGCATGTATCGGTTGCACCATAAAGGGTAAACTGTAAATGATGGATCCCAGTACTAATCCTGTAAAACTAAATATTAGTTTTATATCGAATAATTCATTGAAAATGAATCCTATATATCCTTCAGGGCTGAGGAGTACTAATAAGTAAAATCCAATAACGGTAGGGGGTAAAACCAGGGGAAGGGTCACTATAATTTCTAATATTGATTTTAATATACCCTGGCTTCGGGAAAGATAAAAAGCAATGGGAATACTTACGGCAAACAAAATAGCTGTAGTTAATGAAGCTAGTTTTAACGTTAAAAATAGGGTTTGAAAAAAATTCTCTTCCAATGTTTTACTCTTTATCAGGCAATTGATAGCCGTTTTTTAACAATATATCTTTTACCGCTGGTGTTTTCATAAATTGACTGAAAGAGGTGCTTGTTTTCATATTGTTTTCCTGTCCCCACTGCGTGATGATGAAACCTTGGTGAATGGGCTCGTATAAATGGCTTGGAACCTCCTCCCAGTAACCCTTATTTTTTAATTCAGGTGAAAATAATACCGATTTTGAAACAAATCCTACCTCGCAAACGCCTGAGTAAATGTATTGGGTAGCCTGGGCTATGCTCTCTCCAATGACCACTTTTGATGAAATTTTCTTCCAAAGTCCAGCTTTTTCTAAAGCTAATTTAGCTTGAAAACCGTAGGGAGCAGTGGTTGGATTCGGTAAGGATATTTTGTTTACATTGCTATCATTCATAAGGTTAAATAAGTTTTTATTTTTTAAGTCCTTCCTATTAGTCCATAAAACCAGTGAACCAATAGCATAGATGTATTGCTGTCCAATACCCTTTCCTACCTTGATGATTTTTCGGGTAAACAGGGTGTCAGCTGACACAAATAGATGAAATGGTGCTCCATTCAATATTTGATGAGTTAATTTTCCAGAGGCACCTGTCATTATTTCCACTTTTATATTTTCCTTTTCTTCAAAAAGTAAAGCGATCTCGCGCATCGCAAATTGCATGTTTGCCGACACAGCTATGTTTATGGTCTGTTTAGGAATTTTTCTTTCCGAAGGCTCGCAAGCTAAAAAGATAAAGAAGAAAAACAGAAGGAGAAATCTCATGATAAATTAATATAATGCCGTTTTTTTACCTCGGTGAAATAGGTGTAGTCTTTATATTAATCCTACTTATTTGGTAGTGTTTAATAAAAGTGTTAATATTGTTCTCTCGATGGTTAAAGTTATCATTATTATCGTTTATTTTTAACTTTGAATTACTAAAACGCTAAATCAAGAATCTTGGCTGATAATATTTTCCCACATTTTGATCAAATGATCTCCAGAGAATTTCGTGAAAACAAACTTGGTCAACGGAGTAAAGTTATTTGGTTAACGGGTTTATCTGGTTCGGGAAAAAGTACCATTGGACTTGCGCTGGAGAAAAGGCTTTTCCAGGAAAATTTTGTCGCTCAGTTACTGGATGGTGACAATATCAGATCGGGCATTAACAAAAATTTAGGCTTCAGCGAGGAAGATAGGAAGGAGAATATTCGAAGAATTGCAGAAATTGCTAAACTGTATCTCTCCAGTGGTATCATAACCATCAATTCATTTATTTCACCCACCGCAGAAACGAGGAATATAGCAAAGGAAATCGTTGGAGATGCCGATTTTCTTGAAATTTATATTAACGCGCCTATGGCAACTTGCGAATCACGCGATGTCAAAGGTTTATATAAAAAGGCGCGTGCGGGTGAAATTCAAGGATTTACCGGGGTAAATCAGGCTTACGAGGAACCTGAAAATCCAGCTCTTGAATTAAGAACCGATGTATTGGGCGTTGATGAGGCAGTAGATATATTATTTACATTTCTTAAAAAGCATATTATTTTACCCTAGGCATATTTTATTATGGAACAATTTAATTATCGTCTTGATTACCTGAGGGAGCTGGAATCGGAATCCATTTTCATTATTCGTGAAGTGGCGGCGCAGTTTGAAAATCCTGTGATTCTCTTTTCGGGGGGTAAAGACTCTATTTTGGTTACGCATCTGGCAAGAAAGGCATTCTATCCGGCAAAGATTCCATTCCCTTTATTGCATATTGATACAGGTCATAATTTTGAGGAAACACTGACTTATCGGGACGAAATGGTCAGCAGACTAGGCGTTCGATTAAAAATAGCATCGGTGCAGGAATTGATTGATACCGGAGAATTGACAGAAGAAAACGGTTTTAACGCTACTAGAAATTATTTGCAAACCCCTGTTCTTTTGAAAGCAATAGAAGACGGCAAATATGATGTAGCCCTCGGTGGCGCGCGACGTGACGAAGAGAAAGCCAGGGCAAAAGAGCGTTTTTTCTCCCATAGAGATGAATTTGGTCAATGGGATCCAAAAAATCAACGTCCGGAATTATGGAACCTTTTCAATGGAAAGAAACGTCCGGGGGAACATTTTAGGGTTTTCCCTATCAGTAATTGGACAGAACTTGATGTTTGGATGTATCTGGCGGTAGAAAAAATTCCTCTTCCTTCCCTTTATTTTAGCCATACCCGTTCCGTTTTTGAAAGAGACGGTATGCTTCTCGCTAATCATCCCGCTATTTTACGACGGGAAAATGAAGTTCCATTCGATGAAATCATTCGTTTTAGAACCATCGGAGATATAACTTGTACAGGAGCAGTTCGGTCTCCTGCTACTTCTTTAGATGATATCATCGAGGAGGTGGCAACGTCCAGAACGACGGAAAGAGGAGGTCGAGCTGACGACAAAAGGGCTGAAACGGCCATGGAGGATAGAAAAAAGCAAGGCTATTTTTAAAGTTTGAGTTTGTAATTATGAATCAGGAAAAAGCAGAACTACTACGTTTTACCACGGCTGGTAGCGTAGATGATGGAAAAAGTACCCTCATTGGGCGTTTGTTATTTGACGCAAAAGCAATATTTGAAGATCAATTAGAAGCGATCAGACTTACCAGTGAAAGGAGAGGGGGCGATGAAGTTGATTTGTCACTCCTTACCGATGGCCTAAGAGCAGAAAGGGAACAAGGTATCACTATTGATGTAGCTTACAGATATTTTTCTACCCCAAAGCGTAAATTTATTATCGCCGATACCCCGGGGCATATCCAATATACCCGAAATATGGTCACGGGTGCTTCGACGGCGAATGTCGCTCTCGTTCTTGTAGATGCAAGACATGGCGTCATTGAACAAACTAAAAGACATGCTTTCTTAGCGTCACTTCTGCAAATCCCTCATCTCGTTGTTTGTATCAATAAAATGGATCTGGTTGATTATAAGGAGGACGTTTATAACAATATTAAAGCCGAATTTGAAAAATTTAGTTTCAAACTGGATGTTAAGGATGTACATTTTATTCCTATTTCAGCCCTAAAAGGGGATAATATCGTAGATAGATCCCAGAATATGCCTTGGTTTGAGGGTTCAACCCTGCTTTATTACCTTGAAAATGTCCATATCGGCAGTGATCATAATTTTATCGATGCCCGTTTCCCTATTCAGCATGTGATTCGCCCAAATACCGATGAATTTCATGATTATAGAGGCTATGCCGGCAGAGTGGCAGGCGGAATTTGGAAAAAAGGAGATCAGGTGACCTTACTTCCTTCAGGTTTCCAATCGAAAATAGCAAAAATCGATTCCATGGACGGCGAATTGGAAGAGGCTTATCCGCCACTTTCTGTTACACTGTTGTTAGAAGATGACCTCGATTTAAGCAGGGGTGAAATGATTGTCAGGGAAAATAATCAACCTAATGTTGACCAGGATATTGAATTGATGATTTGTTGGTTTTCTGAAAAACCTATGCAACTCAACGGCAAATATACCCTCTTTCATACAAC
>JAFMBH010000163.1 GCA_017858735.1 Bacteroidota bacterium | reverse complement strand
TCTTAAGGAGTTTTCCTGTATTTTATATTTTATGACTTCAATGGGATCAGGATTTCATAAAGAATACCTCAGGGGCAAACAATTATTGACTCATTACAAAGATAGAGGATTTTGTGAATTCATACTTGAAGTTGGTTTGGTTGAGAAGGTGTTGTGTACTCCGGTAGGATATTTTCCCTTAAATAACCTTGAATCAAAATTTTCAGGTTTGGGTCACATTGAAAGTAATCCATTTTCGTATGGGCGAATGGCATTCGCCCTCCCATGATACAGATACATTTCCCTATTTGCGAAACAATGGAAACTTGCACCAGGTCATCCGTCTCATCAGGTTTCTGAATACCCAGTAGAGACGCGATGCTCACGTCTTCTCTCCGACGGGGTCCAATGTAATATTCACCTGCTGTCACCTGGTTTTGAATCAGGATTTACAGGATTTTCAGGATTACAGAGGACGTCTTTGTTCTGGGTACAATGGTCATTCGTAGAGGATTACCTTGTACCCTTCTTTTCGCCGATGCGTAACGCATCGGCGAGAGTCTTCGATATGAAAGTACCGTTTAATAATAACCTTCCCACCCAAACCGGAGACTTTATGGTTAATCCTGGAAATCCTGAAAATCCTGATTCAAAAAGGGGAAGGTAAAATTTACCCTCCCCCTTTTATTGGATATTTAAAACCTTATCCTATTTAAATAACGAAAAGGAAAGTGTTTCCACCTTCTTTTTGTAATTTTCAAAAGGACCGGTCATAAAGGTATTGATTTTTTCAATGGCCTCATTTACCTCAATGGTCGCTTTGTTCAGATTGTTTTTCGCCGCTTGCGTGGGTTCACCTACAAACGTATTCATAGTAGATCGAACGGCAAATAAACTGCCCTGGATATTGGATGCGCTGCGCTGAATACCCTTTAGGCCGTCAGGCATCATGTACAATTTCTCCAAATTATTCAGTGAATCGGTCATGGCTTTGCCCAGTTTCACTAAGTCTTTTTTGGTGCTGTCGGCTACGAGTTGTATGGCAGATTCTACTCTCGTAATAGCCTTTTTGGCGTCCTGTATTCTCGTGAAACCAGCAGTAGCTTTGGTTATTAACTGATCCAACTCTTTGAATCCAGCTTCTTGTGCAGCATAGTCGGCCATGGAAATATTTTCTCTTGGATCACCTGATACCTTAATCATCGTTGAATCAGATTGACCGTTTAAGGTAACAATAAACCAATAATTACCTGGAGAAACGGAACCACCTACTGGTAATTCATCGTCGGGTTTGGCTTCACGGCGAGATGGCATGGCAACCCCATTTTTTCTAAGATCCCAATATATTCTTACCATTCCAGTGTCCAATGTCATAGACATTTTTCTGATAACCTCCCCTTTTTCAGTTTTCACCACCATCTTAGCTTTTTCGGGCGTTGCTGCATTTTTCGATGCACCAACTTTGTTCCAAATGGTTATCATAGCTCCTGGTGCTTTATTTTGCCCCTCATAAATGCCATCAGCTGCGAAGTGATAGCCTGCATAAGATTTGAAATTGGCCAGATAAGCGTCTGGTGCAGCAAATACACGAAGCGCTTTGTCCAATACTTTTGCTCCCGTTTGCGCTATTTCCCTTAAAGGTCTGATATCGTCAAGGATATAAAAGGCTCTACCAAAAGTACCAAGGATCAAATCATGATCGCGGGAATGTATTTTCATGTCCATGGTGGGAACTGACGGATAATTATTCATCCATTTATTCCAGTTTTTACCGCCGTCTATACTTAAATAGAGACCGCAGTCGGTGCCAAGCCATAGCATATCGGTAGCAATAGGATCCTGAACAATAGATAAAGTGTAACAAGGAACCTGCTTTTCAGTGACGATGGCCGTGAATGTTTTGCCAAAATCCTTGCTTCGGAAAGCCATTGGGCGATAATCATTTCTCCGGTAATCATTTACAATGACAAAAACTTCACCTGCATTTTTAGTTGAAACCTCAATATATGGAATCCATGAACCCGCTTTTACACCGGGTAAAGATCCACTAAGATTGGTCCACGTTTTTCCACCATCGCGGGTGAGTTGTAAATTGCCATCGTCAGTGCCTACCCAAATTACATTTTTATCTAAAGGACTTGGTGCAACAGCTAAAATAGTAGTATGATTTTCAGCGGCAGTATTGTCAATGGTCAAACCACCGGTAGAATCCTGCATTTGTTTGATGGGATCATTTGTAGTAAGATCGGGAGAAATAATTTCCCATGTTTTACCACAATCAGTGCTTTTGTGCACAAATTGACTGCCAAAATATAGTCCACAAGGTTCAAATGGATTTTGGGCAAAGGCAGCATTCCAATTATATCGCAATGTAACCTTCGGATCGGGATGAGTCGGTTTAATACCCTGTGTTCTTCCTGTATTCAAGTGCACCTGGCCCACATTTCCACCTTGTGACATGGCATAAGCCTTGGTTACATCTGTTGGATGAAAACTCACATCAAAACCGTCACCGAAGTAAATCTCCTGCCAATCGGTATTCCTGATATTGCCTTGTTGCCAGATGGAACTTGGTCCAACCCAAGAACCATTGTCCTGCATACCACCACCAATTCTATAGGGTATAGACATATCATAATTCACATGATAAAATTGACCTACAGGAATATTTTCAATGAATCGCCAGGTTTTTCCCATGTCCCTTGAAATATTTAATCCACCATCATTACCATCTATCAAATAATTTGGGTCTTCCGGGTGAATCCAAAAAGCATGATGGTCTGGGTGCACCCCATAATAAGGAAGAAGAGTTTGGAACGTTTTTCCACCGTCTTCACTTCGGGTAACAAGGGAAAATAGATTGTAAATTCTATTTTCATTTTTAGGATCCACATAAATTTCGTGATAGTAAAATGGTCGGTTACTTACCCCTTCCCCTTTTCCGACTAAGGTCCATTTGAAGCCTCCGTCGGTCGATTTATACAGACCATTTTCCTTAGCTTCCACTAACGCATAAATGATATTGGTTTTTGAACGGGCAATGGCCAAACCAATTCTACCGAGTGGACCTTTTGGTAAACCATCAGCATCGGTCCTTTTAGACCAGGTATCGCCACCGTCAAAAGTGACATGCAGGCCAGAACCAGAACCACCGGAATTAAAAAACCAGGGTTTTCTGCCATATTCCCACATCGCTACCAATATTTTATTGGGATTACTTGGATCGGCAACCATGTCAGCTACGCCCGTTTTGTCGTTCACATAAAGAATTTTCTCCCAGGTTCTTCCGCCGTCTTTGGTTCTGAAAACGCCTCTTTCCGGATTTGGGCCAAATGGAGAACCTTGAGCCCCAACATAAACAATATCAGGGTTATCGCGGTGAATGATAATTCTGTGTATCGTTTTGGTATTTTCCAAACCTAAACATTTCCACGTTTTTCCACCATCGCGGCTTCTGTAAATACCCTTTCCCATGTTTTGAGAATTCCGGGGATTTCCTTCACCCGTTCCAACCCAAATATCCAGTGGATTTTTCTCATTTAAGGCAATTGACCCGATAGACAAATTGTCCATTTCATCGAAAAGACTTTCCCAGGCAGTTCCTCCGTTATTTGAGCGCCATAATCCTCCCGATGCGGCACCGGCATAAATAATCTGAGGATTAGCTAAATCGACATCAATGGCAGTAATTCTACCGCTCATACCAGCCGGACCGATACTCCTCGGTGAAATGCCTTTTAATCTTTTCAGGTCAATTTCCTGACCATAAGATAGATTGAAACATAAAAAAGTGAGCAAAAAGGCCCACATTTTAATTTGAAGTTGCTTCATTTTGATTGTTTTTTAATAAAGTAGGTTGCGTTATTTTACAAAAATTAGAATTATTGAAACAATAAAATTAATTTTATCGTTATTAGATTTTAAAATTAACCAAAAAAGTAAGAATATGAAAATTAAGATGTTTGTTGCCTTTTTGTGTGCAGCCTTTTTATTTGGTGCAAATACTACCATATCAGCTGCTCCTCCTAAAAAAGCAAGCTTCACCGTCGCAGGAAATTGCGGCATGTGTAAAAAACGAGTTGAAAAAGCTGCCTCAGGCTTGGAAGGAGTGGTTGAAGCCGTTTGGTCAACAGAGACAAAAAAAATGGTGGTTAAATACAATGCAGATAAGGTTTCTGTATCTGATATTAAGAAAAAAATTGCAGCAGTAGGTCATGACACCGATGAGTTCAAGGCTTCAAATGACGTGTATGATAAACTGCCAGGATGCTGCTTGTATGACAGAATGCAGTAAAATAAGGTTTCTAATCCTTTTTGTTTGGGCAAATCTTTATCTTTCTTTGATTGGATTTGCCCAAACTTATTCCAAACCTTTTATCGTTGAGGAATTAACGTCGCCAGGTAAAATGGGTGCGGTTCCTAATCTTTTTAAAGACCATGACGGAAAGGTTTGGTTAAGCTGGGTTGAATTTCTGGACGATTCAACCGACGTATTAAAATATTCCCTATTAGAGGACGACAAATGGTCGACTGGAAATACTATTTCCCAAGGTAATAATTGGTTTGTCAATTGGGCCGATTTTCCCTCCTTTACCCGTTTCCCTGGCCTGAAGGAAAA
>JAFMBH010000162.1 GCA_017858735.1 Bacteroidota bacterium | reverse complement strand
TTTATTTACCGTATAGCAAATTATTTTTCGGTATATTATGGCCGTTTTTGGTTCTATTTATTGTATTTTTAACGAAACATTCCTACCATGAAAAATCAATTTTTTATTGCCTTGCTGTTGGTTGGTGGTCAAACTTTATACAGCCAGATTAAAATTTCTGAATTTAAGCCCCAAAAAGCTGAGGTGACAGTAGCTCCCGACAAAAAGGAAACCAATGGCTGTGGAATGACCGTAAATTATCAAAATTTTACCTACACCACAGTGAATATTGGTAGTCAATGCTGGATGAGAGAAAATTTGAGGAATACCGCCTATAGCGATGGCACTCCTATCGCTCAAGGTAAGGAAATAGAAAACTGGATAAATGGTACCGAGGGGAAATGGTGCGATTATGAGGACGAAAAAGAAAATAAAACAGCGGTAGAGGAATATGGAAAACTTTATAACTGGTACGTAGTCAATGATCCAAGAAATATTTGTCCAAAAGGCTGGCATGTTCCCTCCGATGAGGAATGGAACGAACTTGTCAATTATTTGGGAGGGGAATTCCTGGCTGGTGATATATTGAAAACCCATTCTCCAGATTGGAATGGCAGAAATCTTGCCGGCTTCAATGGCCTACCAGGTGGTTTCCGAAGTAATCTCGGTGGGTTCAAATATAAAACGCTATACGGTTTTTGGTGGACAAAAACGGAAGCGTCCAATGTTTATGCCTGGTGTAGAAATATGCCCGGTTTCGAAAACACGGTCATTAGAAACAACTATTTTAAGAAAACAGGTTTCTCCATTCGTTGCCTGAAAGACGGTAATAGCTTGTAATTATCATTTGATAATGATAAAATTCTTGATGATTTGCTTGTTCATTTTGTAATCTGAATAAGGATATTTAACAAAGGCATTTATAGATTCCAAATGAATAGCGTCCTTACACTTATGTACGTTTTTCATGTAGCTGGCAAACTCGTAAAATGAAACTTCTGTTTTACTTGCGACAAAAACGACGTACTTTTCACCATCTGTCTCAACGATCCCGATGCCACAACGCAGATGCTTATTTTTGCTTATGACCGTTAAATTTTTATTAATCACTCCGTCAGATATTAATAAGGGACCACTTTGAATAGCAAAATCATACGTACCATTCATGTCAAAATTATCTGTGGGTTCTATGGCCACATTTTTACTATTTATCGAAAAAATGCCGTTAGGTTTAGGGTTGTAAAAATTCCCTTCTCCTGAATCAAGATTTTTATACCTTACCACAACCCCTTTTTCTATGAGTAAACCTGGCGGCATATTGGTGGTTTTGTCAAACATGGAAGCGGTGATGGCAAAAAATTCATTGCTTCCATAAAAAACAGCGTTCACATCTTTATTCAATGTTTGACCAAAGTTTTCTAAAAATTGTTGAGGCGACAGATTATTATGATTTCGAGCAAAAATGAAGTTTTGTGCCAGCTTACTGCTAAATTTTAGTTTGAACGATGAAAATTCATTCTCTTTTGCAGCCGGATCCAATTCTGAATTCGCGTGATATTCAGAATTTGTCGCCTTATAGGCAAATTGTGACGATTCGGGGATTTTTTCTATGGTGATACTTACATTCGACGGAATAGACATGTTATTATCTGATAAGGTATTAACCCTGATGGAATCCTTTGTGGCAAGTACTGGTTTAAGCTGCTCAGGCGCTTTAGCTGTTAATTTACTAAATGCCTGTTTATCCATTTCATACAACATAGCCGTTATTTCACCTACTTCACCAAATCCAATGATAATTTTGTCCTCAAATAGTCGAAATCCGAATTTACCTTTCATCTCCATTCCATCGCCTGCGATATCTGCATACTCATTATTGGGATTGATTTCACATTCAATAAAATGATTATATGAATCTACTGTATTCACTCCATCGCCAAGTTTCCTTACCGTTATTCCCGTGGTATTAAATTTTTCAATTTTACCAAAAGAAAATATAATATCTTCAAATCTGAAATATTTTCCTGCCGTATATTCCAATACAGACTCCTTATTTTTAAATAAACCTTGAGAAAAAGCAATATTTGGCTGAAGTAAAAAAAGGATAGGTATTAATAAAGTTAACTTTCCAAAAAGAACTTTACCGAGACACTTATTTATCATAACATACTGTTTTAGTTCATCAATTGTTTTTATAAGATACTGAAAGCGTTGGGCCTAAACTTCCTCCTAAACTGCCATCGGCATTACCATTTTTTGTGAAATAGGCTTTGGAAATAGCCCCATCTAAATAGAGGGCATTATCACATTTAAATAAAAATTGAAAGAGCAATGCAAATTCATATAAGTTCACTTTACCCTCAGATATAACCAACACCGCTTTTTCATTTTGACCATCTTTTATCACGCCAATACCGTTCCTGATATTCGTGTTTTTAGATAAAAAGGTAAATTTAGGATGAATTTTTCCGTTGATAACCAACATGGGCCCAGATTGTGTACCATACTGAATATCAGACCTGACATCGGGGTCAAGTTTTCTGTATTCTGATGTTTGGCTCACAAAAAATTTGTGGTCATGCATATAAAATACACCATTTGGGTACATGTGAAAATTGTCAGATATAGCCGCCTGGTTAATATCCAATGGATTGATTTGGCGGTTTTCCTGAATTAATAAACCTACCGGAGAACCATCTTCATTATACATGCCAGCATTCATAATAAACACAGGTTGAATGTCTTGAGCTATTAATTGGTTCAGGGTAAATCTTATGGGTTGTAATAATCCTGAAGAATTATGATGGATTTTTATCCGATGATTATTGGCATTGGCCAGAAAAACCTTATAAGTATTTCCATAAAAAACTATATCAAAATACTCCCTATTCTCCTGAAGGAGTAATTTGTTCAGTTTACTTTCATGAACAGACAATGTATTTTGCTCCTTTGCATAAGCAACTTTTAATTTTTCTATTTCCTGAGAAAGCTCATTGATTTGGATGTTTACCACATCGGGAACATTGCTTTTCTTACTAAATTCCTCTGTTAATTTAAAAATGTCATTTGAAAAAGAAGTTATTTTTTTATTTAGTAATTGTTTATCTAAATTTTTAAATGATTTATAGTCAGCCAGTATTTTATTTAAAATATAAGCATCTATTTTATCAATGAGCATTGACTTTTCCGCATATAAATTATTTGGTGAAATGCTTTTATATTGGCGCAAGGAGTCCAAAATGTATTGCTTCTTATTTATGGTTACATTTAAAGATTCCCGCTTAAAAAGAATAGGTTCCAGATCATTTATAGCCTGTTGAAGCAGGGTATCTTGTTGAATATTTTGTTTAGAATTAACAGGAAACTCGTTATCTATCAGCAGAGAAATAGTACCTAAAAACCCAATAAAAATAAATTTAAATAGAAGCATATCTAATTATTCAAAATAAAATACTAATAAATTTTTTGATACATTTAAAGGCTTGTTACCTTTAAATCCAGGCTCGCTCATCACTTGACCTTTAGCTTCGCGGACCTCAAAATAATCCTGGGCACCGGTATCTAAATTTATGATATATATAATATTATCAGTATAATTTTTCAAATGGCCTTCCACTTTTACGGTGGCATTATAGAGCGTGTTATTTCCTTTTAAATTAAACAGATAATATCTGATTTTATTTTCATCGTCCCTGGCAACGGCAAGAAATCTTCTTTCCCTTAGTTCTTTATCGCCATTTGCGCCCACTCTAAGTTTATTTTTATAATATAGCAGGTGCGTTTGAAAAACGGTGGCATAATTTTCTTTACTCCAAAGAAAAAATTTCGTTCTATCTATTGGATTTTTAAGATTAAGCGACAAATTTTCTGCTCCATTTTGAACGGTTAAATTCCCCTCTTTCAGATCCGTAACGACGATTCCCCCCGTTCTATAAACCAACACCAACGCGTCCATAGCTGCCTCCGCTTTATTGACCGTCTGGCCCTCGTCGATACAAATACCCACAGGTTTATTGTCCATGCCATAGTAGGTCCCACTGCAAGAAACTATAATGGATTTATTTTTACTCCAGGTAAGATAGCGTTGATAAACCGATCTGCCAGCCAAATCTTTATCTGCAAAATATTTCACTTTTACCCTTTCGTCCTTCCTGGTCATTTCGATAACCGAATAAATTTCGTTATCGATGGTTTCGCTACTCACGGAAACATAATTTTCGCTGTACTGAGCAATTAAATTAAATGAGCATAGCATTAAAAAAGCAAAGATTAAACCAATAAATTTCATTTCAATGTTGTTTTGTTAACAAAGGAGTTTATTGTAAATAAATAAGTAAACAGAGTGAATAAAAAAACAAGTAGAAATACACCTTTTTGCCATGCTTTAGCGTCAGACCAGGAAGCTTGTATTAAATGAACCCAATGATTTGCCAGCAAATTTTTTTTAACCTTTTCATATTTTGTTTCCTCCACATTGACAAAATAGAGCGCTTGATTACAATGCTGAACTAAGTATCTGAATTTGAAATAATATCGAATATCGGGATTAATTTTTTGATACTCCGATAATTTCCCTGATAGGAAATTAAACCAATAATCGGTCACAGACAAATAAATGATTTCATTATCAGGATCTAATTTTG
>JAFMBH010000012.1 GCA_017858735.1 Bacteroidota bacterium | reverse complement strand
AATACATACTGTAACATCCAATGTTCTTCGGGATGGATTATCCAGTATTCCCGAACCAGGGAAGCCTGGTAAGCTTCAAATTTCTCATGCATTTCAATCTGCCGATTACCTGGAGATAATATTTCAACTACAAGGTCAGGGGCACCTTTTATCCCTGATTTTTCTAATTTTAACAGGTCACAAATGACACCTAGATCGGGTTGAACCACAGTTTTGTAAACATTTCCTTTTTTGCCCACAGGAAGTCGGACATCAAAAGGGGCAATAAACAAAAAGCAAGTTTTCCCTTTGAAATAATTATTAAATCCAACGGCTAATTCAATAGATAAGGATTGATGCGGTGTATTTGGCGCACTCATTGGGAAAATCTTCCCCATGATGATTTCTACGCGCTCCTGAAACTGCCATTTCATATAGTCTGAATAACTATACTCAAAAGAATCCTCATTTAATTGATTGAGCCGGGTAATCTCCGGAAATTTATATTCTTTCATTTCGATTTTTTTCTAAATGTATAGTATATTAAATTAGAAAACCTAATTAAGCACAATTATTTAAGGACAGTTTACAAAGCGTATTTTTAAAAAAATAAAAGGGTGACTTTGCAGCCACCCTTTTAAAATATGATATTTGAGGAACGATTCTTATCTTGCGTAAGAGACGGCTCGTTTTTCGCGAATAACCGTAACTTTTATCTGTCCTGGATATTGCATATCGTCCTGTATTTTTTGGGAAATAGCGAAGGCGAGATCATCTGCATTGCTATCGCTTACTTTATCACTTTCAACGATAACGCGTAGTTCACGTCCAGCTTGCATAGCATAAGCTTTTTGCACCCCTTCATGAGACATGGCCAACTCTTCCAATTCACCAATTCTTTTCAGATAGCTTTCCAATATTTCTCTTCTGGCGCCAGGTCTGGCACCGGAAATGGCATCACAAGCCTGGACTAGGGGAGAAATGATATTATTCATTTCCACTTCATCGTGGTGAGCACCTACAGCATTACAAATAACGGCATGTTCCTTATACTTTTCGCATATTTTCATACCCAAAATAGCGTGAGATAGTTCACTTTCCTCCTCGGCCACCTTTCCTATATCGTGTAATAGTCCGGCTCTTTTTGCCATTTTCACCTGATTAGGATTAAATCCAAGTTCAGAAGCCATGATAGCACAAAGGTGGGCTGTTTCGATGGAGTGTTTCAATAGGTTTTGGCCATAAGAAGAACGGAAACGCATTCTACCAACCTGTTTGATTAAATAGGGATCGAGACCGTGTATATCGAGTTCAATAACGGTACGTTCTCCAATTTCAACGATTTGCTCATCGAGTTGCTTTCTTGTTTTAGCCACCACCTCTTCGATTCTGGCAGGGTGAATTCTACCGTCAGCCACTAATTTTTTCAATGAAAGTCTGGCAACTTCGCGGCGAATAGGATCAAAACTAGAAATAACGATAGCTTCCGGCGTGTCATCTACGACAAATTCAGCCCCTGTAGCGGCTTCCAGTGCACGAATATTTCTTCCTTCTCTACCAATAATTTGTCCTTTGAGATCATCAGATTCAAGATTGAAGACAGAAACGGTATTTTCGATAGTATATTCTGCACACATTCGTTGAATGGTCTGAACGACAATTTTCTTTGCCTCTTTTCCTGCATTCAACTTGGCTCTTTCAATAGAATCCTTGATGATTACCATTGATTCATTTTCAACTTTTGCTTTAACGGCCTCAAGAAGCATGTCTTTAGCTTCTTGTTCGGTCAGAAGGGATATTTTTTCTAATTCCTTAATTCTGATTTCATTAGCAGCATCCAGTTCTTCTTTCTTTTTAGAAATAATCTTTAATTGTTTTTCCAGATTTTCTCTAATGATAGCAAGATCAGCGTCTTTTTGCTCAATTTCGGCTTTTAGAACCTCAATATTTTTTGCCTTTGTATCTAATCTCTCCTCAACCTGTTTGAAATTGCCTTCAAGCGCTTTAATTTCAATTTCTCTTTCCTTAAGTTCTATCATTTGAGTCGCCTTATGACTTTCAAATTGACTTTTCAAGGAATTAAAATTGTCTTTAGCCTCTTGAATTTTACGTTGTTTAATGCGTTCATTTTTAACTTCCGATTGATCCAAAAGCTTTTCGGCTTTCAGTTCAGCGTCATCTAAAATTCGTTTTGCATTCAGTTTTGCCTCTTTAACTTCAAGGTCGACTTGCGCATTTAAATCGTTTACTTTGTTTTTTCTTTGAATATTAAGTAGTAATCGAGCCCCAAAAAAACCTATTATAGTGCCAACTACTGCCAATATTATTCCTGCTCCAATGTCATTCATAATGGTAAAATTCTTTAATAATGAACAAAAAAAACACCCGGATAAAACATCCGAATATTTTGATTTACCAGAATAACTATTTTAATTGTGGAAATAATTCGAGGTAAAAGCATAAACACTCTAAGGCCGGAAGGCACATAGAGAGAGTGATTCCAGCAAGCTCGATTTATTAAATGTAAAACCTATAATGCTATCGATATTTAGCGACAGCTGGTATATATTTATTTCCACAGTGGACAGTAATTCCGGGGTGTTTTTCAGACACCTCAACTTTTTGCTCCAACCTTTAAAAGCGTTATTTAACCTGGTTATTTTCGTAAATAAGCGCCTAATTCAGATTGATAAGCAGTTAATAAATTTTCAATAATAGTATCTACTTCTTTGTCTTGAAGTGTTTTCTCCAAGTTTTCGAAGGTAAAACTTACTGCATAGGAACGTTTTCCTTTGCCAAGTTGTTTTTCATTTTCATAAACATCAAACAGATTTATCTGAACGATCTGTTTTTTGCCTAATTTTTTAGCAATGCTCACAATATCGGAAAATTTAATTGAATTATCAACTATTAAAGCTAAATCTCTCCTAATACTTGGGAATCGACTTATTTCCTTAAACTTAATTTTTTGATTAACCGTTTTTTGCAAACAAATATCCCAATAAAACTGGGCATAAAATATCTCTTCTCTCAAACTAAAAGATTGAGTAAGTTTTGAACTCAATTTTCCAAAACTGACATATATTTTACTACCTTGTTTTAAATGTATTCCATATTCGAAGGGGGCTTCATCTTGAAAAACCTCTTCTTCTAATCCTTGAATACCAAGTCTGGCAAGTACGGAAAAAACAATACCTTTAAGGCTATAAAAATTTGATTTGCCTTGCCCGGTGTGGTTCCAGTTTTCAGTATGCTGGTCTCCCGAGAGAAATAAAGTTAAATGACTAGTCTCTCTTATACTTTCTGGTGTCTGAATATAGGATTTGCCCCATTCAAAAAGTTTAACATTATTTTGCTGTCTGTTTTGGTTATGCAAAATAACTTCCAGACCGCTCATCGCCATCTCAGGTCGCATAATATCGAGCAGGGCATGGGAAGTATTATGAATAAATACCAATTCTTCTTCTTTGATATTCCAGCTATATGTTTTGTAGTAAGCTGATTGGGACAAAGAAACGGCCATCATTTCACTACATCCTATGCCTGTTAAAAGTTCTGATATTAAACTATTGATTTGATTTCTATCGGGTTTTGGCGCCGAACTTAAGGTAGTTCGCATGGCATCGGGAAATGGAACCCGGTTGAAACCGTAAATCCTTAGTATTTCTTCTACCAAATCTGCCGGCCTCAATACATCCGATTTATTTTTTGGAACATTAACGGTACACATTTCATCATTTTGGAAAATAGGTGCCATATCCAACAGGCTTAAAATATGGATGATTTCCTCATTGGTAATGGGTGCGCCAGTCAATTCTCTGACGTAACCGAATGAAAGGTCTATTTTTACTGGAGGGGTAGGATGAGTGTAAATATCGGTTATTTCGGACGCAATGTCAGCATTCGCCAGTTCCTGGAGTAGCAAGGCAGCTCTTTTAAGTGCAAAGACCGTTATTTCCGGGTCGCTACCTTTTTCGTAAACCTTCGCAGCATCCGTTCTCAAATTATGCTTCATACTTGTTCGACGAATCGATTTAGCTTGAAAATGAGCAGACTCCAGAAAAATATCCGTAGTATCAGCTTGAACCCCGGAATGTAAGCCACCGAATACGCCGGCAATACACATCGGGTAATCATCGCCACCACAAATGATTAATTCCTCACCCGTTAATTTTCTTTCCTGCGAGTCTAAAGTTAACATATTTGTGCCTTCAGGTAAGGTTCGAACCGTAATTTTGCCTGAAGGAATAGCCTTTAAATCGAAAGCGTGGAGGGGTTGACCAAGTTCATGTAAGACATAATTTGTTATATCTACCACATTATTAATGGGTCTTACGCCGACGGCCTTCAACTTTAGTTTCAACCATTCGGGAGATTCAGCTACTTTTATATTTTTTAAAATGATACCTGAATACCGTGGACAAAAATCACTATCGGCGATAGAAATTTCCATAGGTTTAACGGAAAGGGTAGATTTGAAGTTTTCCACCGAAGGCCATTTAAGTTGGCCATGATAGTTATGATGTACTGTTAGCCCAGCATATAAATCTCTGGCAACCCCTAAATGACAGGTAGCGTCTGACCTGTTAGGTGTAAGATTCACTTCAAAAACAGTATCAGAAGCTAAATCAAAATAGTTAGCTGCTTCTAAACCTATGGGTGTTTTAGCAGGTAAAACCAATATTCCATTATGGTCATGACCCAGGCCAAGCTCATCTTCGGCACAAATCATGCCTTGAGAAAGTTCACCTCTTATTTTACTTTGTTTAAGGGTTATGGGTTCACCTTCTGACGGATAGAGCGTAGTGCCTACTTTAGCTACCAATACTTTTTGACCAGCAGCAACATTCGGAGCACCACATACGATGGACAGAGGAATTTCACCCCCAATATTGACAGATGTCAGTGATAATTTATCTGCATTGGGGTGTTTTTCGCAGGTAAGCACCTCACCAACGACCACGCCTTTCAAGCCGCCCTGAATGGATTCCACTTCCTCCATTCCTTCTACTTCGAGCCCAATGTCCGTAAGTAAATCTGCTGTTTCAATGGCAGTTAAAGGGATATCTAAGTACTGTTTTAACCAATTAAAAGATACTTTCATAAGGGAACTATTTGCCTTTTTTATGCTAAAATACGGCGGCAAATATAGTAAAAATATGACTATTTAAGACAATAAGGTAGCGCCGTCTGATGGTTCAACGAAATAATGAGGGAGTTCTATACCAAAGGCATTAAAATAAGCTGCTTTCATTTTGGAGAGAAAGGCAGAGGAAGCATCTTTTTCCACCAGATTCAGGGTACAGCCTCCAAAACCGCCTCCCATCATTCTGGCCCCGGCTACTTCGGGTATATTTTCAGTAAAAGATACCAGAAAATCCAGTTCCTGGCAGCTTACTTCATAGTCATTTTTAAGACCGTAATGGGTTTCATAGAGTAATTCTCCCAATGATTTAATGTCACCATTTTCAAGATTATGCACAGCTTTTAGCACTCTCGCATTTTCCTCAATTACATATTTAGCCCTTTTGAAAATAGTATCCGAAAGGCTTTTTCTATTTTCATTGAGCACAGCCATCAATACATCTCTTAAGGAAGAAACATCGGCACCATTATTCCTTACAACAGATACCACTTCCTCACATTCTTTCCGTCGGGTATTGTATTCAGAAGAAGCTAATTGATGGCTAACCTGGGTATTTAACAAAATTAAATGAAAGTTTTTAAGGTCAAAAGGAACATATTGAAAATTGATATGCTGACAATCAAAGAGCATCAGATGATTTTTCTTGCCGTGTAAACTGGCAAACATGTCCATTAAGCCACAATTTGTACCAACAAAATGGTGTTCTGCTTTTTGCGTCAGGTACATCCATTCCTCTTTCGACTTATTCAAATGGAAGCATTTATCCAGCGCAGTAGCAGCACTGCAAAGGAGCGCTGCGGATGAACTTAGGCCAGCACCAATGGGAATATCGCCGCCAAAAGAACCGTCAAATCCAGTCAACTTCGACCCTGATTTTATGATTTCATGACAAAGCCCCAGTACATAATTTGACCAGGAATGGGGAATTGGTGTTAAATGATTTAAGTCAAATGAAATGGTTTCACCCAAATCAAGGGCAGTGATAGTACCTAAACTTTCTGACGTATTCGGAGTAACCGAAAAGGTTATTTTTTGCTTTATGGCAGCGGGAAGAACAAATCCGTTGTTATAATCGGTATGTTCTCCAATCAGATTTATTCTTCCCGGTGCAAAGGCAGTAACCATTTCCCTCTTATTCAAGTGTATTAAATTTTCTTTCCAGATTTTTTCTGCTGCGGTGCAGAAGGTTTCGGAGAAGGTTTTGTATCTCTGATTACGGGTGCTTTAGGTTTTACTGGAGCATTGGGGAATGGATTTGGTTCCCCAGGGTTTTTATAAAAATTGAAGCCCATCCATCCAATCATACCAAGAAGTGCAACCATCAATAATCCTGATGCCGCTCTAGAAATGGTTATATACTGCTGAATTTTTACTGGTTTAAAACGGAAGGCAATCGTATGTTTTCCCTCGGGAACTTTTAGACCTCTGAGCAGGTAATTTACTCTTACGTGATCTACCGGCTTGTCATCTATAAATGCTTGCCAACCTTTATCGGGGCCGTACCAAATTTCAGAAAACACAGCAAATTGAGGGGAAGTTGCAGTATATGAATAGATTAAATTTTGAGGGTCATACTGGGTGAGTTTTATTTCTCCCCCTTTTTGAGGATCAAAATTTCCTGCATAGCCATTAAACTCATTATCTAAAATAATGGCAACTTCCTGTGGATTAAAATTGTTCAGGGCGGCCATTTCTTCGTTCGGCGAATTTACTTTGAGCAGCGTGTCCACAAACCAGGAGGTTCCGCAAGCCAAAGGATTTTGAGAAACGGTTTGGTCTTGTTTAATGATATATTTTGCATTTAGCATATTAATCACATTCTGATTATTGTTGCTTATTTGCTTTTCAATGATATCATTGTATCGCATCAGTTTAGCTGCATGATAGCCACCAATGGTGTTATGGTAAAAACTGGTCGTAGAATTTCCAAAAGTGGATACCGCTAAGTCCAGAACGCGATAATCGCCTCTACTTTTTTCTAAGGAAGAAATCTCTTTATCAGCTGGCCTTTCTTTCAACGGAGTATCCGTTGTTGCGGGATTATTAAAGCTTGATTTTCCAAGATATCTTTGACCCACAGACCAATGATCTAATAGGGTAAGAAAACCCAGAGCAACGATTAAAATGGTTGGTTTTATCCAGTTTCGTGTGAACAAGAAGATAGCCAGGGCTGCCGCTCCAATAAAATAAAGAGATCTGAACGCGTCTGCTTTAAAAAAATCAATCCTATCCTGGATAATATTGGTTAGTACAATGGGTTGAAGTTGACCGTCACTTGGGCCTTTGAAGTCGAAAAAGGAAGTGGCGAACAAGGCTAAAAATAAAGTCAATCCGCCAATGATTGAAAAAGAATAAATTAGAGCTTTTTTTACACTTTCTGGTGAATACTTTTGGTAACAAAGCTTATTAATAGCAAATAACCCTAAAATAGGTAGAAAAAATGGGGTTATTGTTAATATTGAGCTAGGCGCTCTGAACTTATTATAAAAGGGAACAAAGTCAAAGAATAATCTTTGCAAGGTCTCAAAATGTTGTCCCATGGAGAGAAAAAGAGTTAGCAATATAGAAATTAAAGCCCACCAGCGCAGGCCACCTTTTTCTATAAAAAAGCCGAAGGTGAAAAGGAAAATCATGACAGCCCCTAAATAATTAGGACCGCTCGTAAAAGGCAAGCCACCCCAGTAAAAGGGTAAACCCATTTTCCCATCTTCATTTGTTTTAGCACCATTGTCAACTAAAAGCTTAAATGTTGCGCCTTCCTTTGTTGTTTCACCCGAACTTCCACCAGCTGCAAAAGGAATGAGAACACTAAGTAAATCTTGTGATTTATTGCTCCACATCATTGCATAGTCCCAAGCAAGGCCTGATTCTCCCGCCGCTTCACTGGAAGGAGCATTATTTGACACCTCTGTGCTGATAGAACTAACGGCTGATTCGTCGGTAAGAATTGGATTACCTCTTAAAGAATCTTTTGAATAATCAAGGGCCATTAACCAGGTAGAGGAAGTTGCAGCTAAACTAATGGAGGCTCCAATGATTACTGTGGCTATGGTTTTTAAAAGATGGTTTATTTCTTTTTCTTTTATAGATTCAACCAGCCAGACTATAGCTAATATAACGCAGGTTATGACAAAATAAAAGGTCATCTGTGGGTGATTAGCGTTTAAGGAATTTGCTGTTGCTGCAGAAAATAATACGCCACCAAGAAGATATTTCTTATGTTTATATATCGTGTAGAGTCCGGCTATGACCAGCGGATTAAACACAATGGTTCCCAGTTTTGAGTTATGACCTGCCTCAAAAAGAACAAAATTATTTGTGGTAAACCCAAAAGCGATTGCTCCAATAATACCAATCATAGGATGAATGCCCATGACAGAGGTCATAATGAAAAAAGCAATCATTTGCGCTAAAAATACCCCCATAGGATAATAAATATCAAAGGAAAGGATTCGGGGTACCCAGTCTAAATAAAACGATTTGAGGCTGACACCAATCATAAAAGTGGGCATTCCCCCAAACATGGAGTTTGTCCAGAATAACTGTTCTCCTTTTTCCGCCCAATATTTAGCAATTTCCCCGTAAGCACCGGTATATGAGACAATGTCACCTTGTAGTACTTGCTTCCCCTGGAATTGAGGTAAAAAATAGATATAGTTGACCAGAAAAAGTATTAATAGTCCTAAAACATAAGGAGCTATTTTTTTAAAATAGGTATTATTCATATCAGTAATATAAATCTTGTGTATGATAAAATAAAGGTACAAACATTTTAATCAACCCTATAATAACGAACAATTAAAACGACTTAACCTTAAAAAAGAGTTTGTTGTCCCTCTTCCACAATAGGCGGTTCTTCCGTGTCAAGTGGTTCGATAACTTCAATATCACTGATTTTTTTGTCACTTAAGCGATTTCCAACAGCTTTCCACCCTTTTATATCGACAATGTCAGTTAACAACGCTTCTCCCTCTGATTTTTTATTCCCCACTTTAATTTGAAATTTAATTCTTGGGGAGGGTTCAACACTTAAAAAGAGCAATTGAGATTCGGGATGATCGGTCAAATAACTGAATCGTTGATCGGCCTGTGTCGTTTCTATGTGGAACCTTTTTACCATAGTCCACCCTTTATGCCCATCATAGTGCACCGCGGTAATGGTGTCATCTGCCCGGTTACATTGGCCGATATAAAGAAAATCGTCGGACTGAAATCTTTTGGTAATATCAAGCGGGGTTGTAATATAGCTCCCATTTTTGTAAAGGATCAATAGCTCATCACCCGTATCGAATTCACCAAGGAATCGGCCTCTATTTTCCGTATTTAGTCTGCCGGAAACTTCGTCTAACCAAATTTTCAATGCACCGATAGTCGATCTTCCCGCTGTCTTTAACTTGATATTCCGCAAGGGGTATTTCGTCAGCATGTTTCCCTGCGAGGACCTTCCTTTTATCGCTAATTCCGCAAAATTAAACTCAAACATTTTAATTTTTGCTTTACAGCCCAGGCTTAGCTGAACGTGAATTACCTCCGCTTCACCATTAGGATTTACGGAGAAATAATGAAGTTTGCTACCCTTTGTTTCCTGAGTAATTGGGTATTCCTTATCTCTTGTAATCGCCGTAACGTTGAATCGCTTTACAAAAGATTTTGCACTCGCTCCATCTGTATAGACGGCATTATAAGTAGTTCGTTCATCATTCTTTTTCCAAACGGCCACGTGAATGATGTCCTTACCAACAAAAGTTTTTTCCGCAATTCGGGTTACCAGGAAATAACCATCATTTCTGAAAACTATGATGTCGTCAATATCGGAACAATCACTGATAAATTCATCTTTCTTAAGACCATAACCAACAAAGCCATCCGTTTTATTCGCATATAGTTTTGCGTTATTTGCTACAACCTCGGTAGCCGCGATGGCATCGAACGTGATAATTTTTGTTTTTCGTTCCCTGCCTTTTCCATATTTTTCTAACAGGTTTGAATAATAGTTAATGGTATAATCTATTAAATGGGCCAGATCAAAACGTACTCTTTCCAAATCTTTTTCCAGCTGAGCAATAAATTGATCTGCTTGAAAAGTGTTATATTTTGATATTCTTTTAATCTTAATTTCGGTCAAACGGGCAATATCGTCTTGTGTAATGGATCTTAGCAATCTAAGTCGATGGTCCGACGGTTCAATGATCTCCTGAGGCTCAACTACGTATTTTTTTAATCCAATAGCAATGGTTTCCAAAACAGCTTCCCAGGTTTCACATTCCTCGATATCGTGATAAATTCTATTTTCAATAAAAACTTTTTCCAGACTTGAGTGATGCCATTTTTCAAGTAATTCTTTTTCCTTTATTTCCAGTTCTAACTTAAGGAGTGCTTTGGTATGATCGACAGCAATGTCCAGTAAATCCTGAACGGAGAGGAAACGCGGTTTTTCATTTTGAATAATACATGCATTCGGCGCAATAGAAATCTCACAATCGGTAAATGCAAACAGTGCGTCAATAGTAACGTCCGGAGAAACGCCGGGAGCTAAATCGATGACAATTTCTACATTTTCTGCAGTATTATCAACGACTTGTTTTATTTTAATTTTTCCTTTATCGCTTGCTTTTATAATACTTTCAATGAGGGTAGAGGTCGTAACGCCGAAGGGTAATTCCCGGACAATTAGAACGTTCTTATCAGTTTTTTCGATTTTAGCACGAACTTTTACTCTACTTCCTCTTTTACCTTGTTGATAATCAGTTATATCAATGAAACCACCCGTTTGAAAATCAGGATAAATAATTACTTCCTCGTTTTTCAATCTTTTAATCGCCGCTTCAATGATTTCTATAAAATTATGAGGTAGAATTTTCGTGGAAAGACCGACGGCAATTCCCTCCGCTCCTTGAGCTAAAAGAAGAGGAAATTTAACAGGAAGATGAATAGGCTCTCTTTTTCTACCGTCATAAGACAGTTGCCATTCGGTAGTTTGCGGATTAAATGCTATTTCAAGGGCAAATTTAGTAGGTCTTGCCTCAATATATCGGGAGGCAGCAGCCCCATCTCCCGTAAGGATATTCCCCCAATTTCCCTGCGTATCTATGAGCAGTTCCTTTTGCCCCATGTTCACTAAGGCATCGCCAATGGCGGCATCACCGTGAGGATGATATTGCATGGTTTGGCCAATAATATTGGCTACCTTATTATACCTGCCGTCATCCATTTCTTTCATGGCATGCAAAATCCTTCGTTGAACGGGTTTTAATCCATCCAACACAGCGGGCACCGCTCGCTCAAGAATTACATAAGACGCATAATCAAGAAAATAATCCTGATACATACCTTGAAGGCTGATGATTTCATCAGGAGCCTCTGAATTTTCGGGTAGTTCAGGCGTTTGGTCGCTCATATTTTATTTCTTTTGAAAAGGCAAATATACAATTTATAAGCTATTTTAAGAATGGAGGCAACATTGAGGTGGAAAGGATTGTTACGCCATCATGTTTCATATCATAACCCGAAGGATTGAAAAAATTAATGATTCATACCGTCATTGAAAGAGATGACTCCTTTTTAATGGCCTACAGAAAGTGGTTTGACAGCTCGGCTTGCAAGGATAAATGTTTCTGGCTAATGAATCAATTTGAACTTTATAAATCTTTACCCAAAGAAGTTGATAAATCTCTCCGATTTTTAGTAAATCAAAGCAGCGTGGGTATTCATTGGAAGTTTACCGATGCGGACACGCTTTTGGAGGCCCAGTTTTTCATGGAGTTTTTTAGGGATCAAATCCAGTCTATAGGATATCAAAAGCAGTTGGCCGACAAACGGACTTTCGAAACATCCAATGGGTTAGAAACTATTGAGAGATATTATTTGAAACCTCCCTTCAAGTTGGATGAAGCGGAAAAGAAGCAACAACAATTTGGAAATATTTTACTTAGTAGTACGCTGGTAAACGAAAAATATGTCGATTTTCAGTGCCTTTGCCACTTTTTTGTGGACAGGCAATACACTGAAGTTGAGCCAATTCAATATTTATTTGAAATTATTTTGGAAAATGGGTAGGCTTTTAAAATAGGTCGTTAATTCTCCTTTGACCAGTTAGCCTGTTCTAAATGACTGAGCGTTACATCAATACCATATTTATCTTTCAGGTGGGTGGTTAATTGATCGGCGGCATAGACGGAGCGATGTTGCCCGCCGGTGCAGCCAAAATTTATCTCTAAATGGGTGAAACTTCTTTCGAGATAATTTTCCACAGCAGCGTCAACCATTCTGTAAACATTATTGAGGAAAGGTTCCATATCACTAAAATGTTTCAAAAAATTAATAACGGATTCGTCCTTTCCGGATAATTTCTTGTAAGGTTCATATCGACCTGGATTATGTAAAAAGCGGCAATCAAAAACAAAGCCACCTCCATTTCCTGAGCTTTCCACAGGAATTTGCCTTTTATGGTAGCTAAAACTGTTTACAACAACTTTCAATAAAGAATTCTCCCCTTTTGATTTGTCATAAGGATCATATTTTTGACTCTTTATTATGGCTTGTAAACAGCGGGTGATTTCAGGGAGGGCTAGGGGTATTTTACCTTCTTCTAGCAACCATTGTATGTTTTTCAGTCCGTAGGGAATACTCAGCAAAAAATGTGCTTTCCGTTCATAGATACCTCTGAAACCGTAAGCACCAAGCACCTGAATGTTTCGCATTAAAACATAACCATAGAAATAAGACAAGAAAGAATCGCGGTCTATATTGGTTAACTGAGAGGCAGTATCTAAGTAATGTTGAATAAGAGATTCTCTGATATCGTTTGGTATATTTGCCTTAGCCTGGTACAAAAGGGAGGCCAGGTCATACTGCAAAGCACCTTTTCTTCCTCCTTGATAATCAATGAAATAAGGATTTCCATTTCGGATTAAAATATTCCTTGACTGAAAATCACGGAACATAAAATATTCATTATCGGCTTGAAGAAGAAAATTGGCTAACTGGTGAAAATCTTTCTCCAGGGCAACTTCATCGAAGCCAACCTGGCTTGGTAAAAGGAAATGGTATTTGAAATAGTTAAAATCCCAGAACATTGATTCTCTGTCAAAGGATTCCTTTGGAAAACAATAGGTATATTGAAGCTCTTTACTTCCATTAATTTGTAAATGCGCTAATTTTTCGACGACCTTTTTGTACAATTGAACTAAAGAATCAGGAAACTGATGTTGATTTTGAAGGAGAAAACTGTACAGGGTTGTAGAACCTAAATCCTCCTGCAGATAAACTTTAGCGTCTAAATTTTCTGCATATATGGCTGGAACCGGTAATTTTCTTTCGTGAAAATGCTTGCTAAAATTTAAGAAAGCTAAACTTTCCCTGGCATGAGGGCTATAAGTGCCAATAGCGACCTTATCATTTTTTTGTAACCTGTAATAAATTCTATCTGAACCGGAAGGGGCCAGGGGTAAAATAAGATCAGGAGGCACACCGGCCCAGGATTCGAACAATTCTGCGAGAGCCCATTCAGTTTTAGGTGATGCCATGGTTAAAATAGGGGGATAAGGGAGTTAATCGATAGGTTTTTCTTCTATAATTTCAGATTCTTCCTCTTCCCAATGCTCAAAATTCTTTGGATCTGGGAAACCTGAATCGTCAAATTCATTCAATACAGTGAAGACATCTTCGTTATGACCGGAAGCCTGTCTATTATTTTTATTGGGTTTGAATTCTCTATGAGGAACGACCAGCACTTGTTTTTCGAGTTCCATAGGCTGAGCTTTCTGGTCTCTGATGGAAGAACTGATTTGACTCCAGATAAGGTCTTTGAGTTTATCGATACCATAACCTGAGACTGCTGAGATAAAAACAACGGTAACATTTTCAGGTAATTCCGCTTCAATGAGCGAGATCAACTCCTCGTCTAAAAGGTCCGATTTAGTTATGGCTAATAATCGGGGTTTATCCAATAATTCTATATTGTATTTGGCCAGTTCATTTAGTAAAATATGGTACTGAGTTGCAATATTTTCTGCATCGGCAGGAACCATAAAAAGTAACGAGGCATTTCTTTCGATATGGCGTAAGAACCTTACGCCCAATCCTTTACCTAAGTGGGCATCTTCGATAATTCCAGGAATATCGGCCATTACAAAGGAATGATTATCTCGATAGGAAACGATACCAAGATTTGGTACGAGGGTAGTGAAGGGATAATCAGCTATTTTTGGTTTTGCAGCAGATATAGCTGCGAGCAGAGTAGATTTACCGGCATTCGGGAATCCAACCAGACCGACATCGGCCAAAACTTTCAGTTCAAGTATTTTCCATTCCTCCAGGCCAGCTTCACCAGGTTGAGCATAACGAGGCGATTGATTTACGGGATTGCGAAAATGGTAATTTCCCAAACCGCCTCTACCTCCAGGGGTCACGATTTTCTTTTCGCCATGCCGGGTAATTTCCGCTTCGATCTCATTGGTTTCCGCATTTTTCACTACGGTACCCAGGGGAACTTGTAATATTATATCCTTTCCGTTGGCGCCATGTGCATTTTTATCCCCACCATTTCCACCATTATCGCCGATAACATGTTTTCGGTATTTCAAAGAAAGTAGCGTCCAGACATTTCTATTTCCTTCCAGAATGATATGCCCTCCTCTTCCGCCGTCACCACCATCGGGACCACCTTTTGCATTCAATTTATCTCTATAAAAATGCACAGCACCACCACCACCAGAACCGGAGCGACAACAAACACGCACGAAATCAACAAAATTTTGCTCAGCCATAGAGGTTTAGGTAAAAATATTTAAGTTGTTTCGTCAAAAGAACGACACAACGCTTCGAATATATGTTGAATGGTACCAATTCCGTCCATTTTAAAAGCTTTTCCTTTTTCGGCGTAATACCCAAATACAGGCATAGTTTCCGACTTATAAACGTCTATTCTGTGCTGAATTATGGCTGGATCATTGTCGTCTGATCTACCTGAAGACTGCCCGCGTGATAAAATACGCGTTATGATTTCCTGGTCGGCCACTTCAAGCATTAGCAAGCGGTGAATATCTTGATTTAACGTTGATAGCAGTTCGTCCAAAGCCTCACATTGAGCTATATTTCTTGGAAAACCGTCGAAAATATATCCAGGAACATCTGGATTTGAAATAACGCGATTTCGCAGCATACCAATGGTTACCTCATCGGGAACCAACTGACCCTTAGCGATATAATTCTTTGCTTCAATACCTAAAGGGGTATCCTGACTCATTTCACTTCTAAACAAATCTCCCGTAGAAATGTGTAATAAGCCATATTTTTCGACCAACTTAGCCGCCTGGGTCCCTTTTCCTGAGCCTGGAGGACCAAACAAGATTAGATTTTTCATGCGTAAAATTTAAAATACTCAAATTACCTTTATCAGGCGCTTTCAATAACTCGTTGGTTTCATTGGTTGGTTAGTACAGTGGGCTTCCACTTAGGCATTATAGCTAAAGTGGGTAGTAAATTTATTTTTTCAAAGGGCTGACGATCCTGTATTGGTGGATCTTCTGTTCCAGCAATGATATCGGCCGTCAATATGGGTTCCTGTAAACTATTATCCGTGGGAACGGTATAATTTCTGGCACCTGGCAGAACATTTCGAACCGATTTATATTTCGATTTCCAATAATATGAGGTCGCCAGATTATCTATTCTTAACCCGCCATGTGTGGTGCTATGAATGATAAAAATGGAATCTTTCACTACTTTACTAACTAAAGCTACGTGAAAAACTCTTCCCCGTTTTGTACGGTGAAAAAATACTAAATCGCCGGGGATAGCATCTTTCAAAAGTATTTTGTCACCTTGTAAAGATTGGGCGGAAGAAGAAGGGGAGAGATGTATGCCGAATTTTTTTAAAACAAACATCGTAAAGCCAGAGCAGTCGAACCCTCCTCTTGCAGGGCTTCTGCTGGCATAACGATAGGGTAATCCCAAGTAGTTTTTTGCATATAAAACGATACTATCTCTGGAAATCAATACTGAGTCGGTTGGCAAGGCAGCATTTAGCCTGGTCAGTGACGATAAAAAAAGCATAAAAAGAAAAAGATTTCTCATATAAAAGTTCAGAAAAGGCAAAGATAACAAAATCCTTCGTCTATCCAAAAACCTTTATGTCGCGAAGGAAAGGAAATTGTTCGCGGAAGGCCATTTGATCATCAAAACATAAGGAATACGTTATGATTTGCTCTTCTTTACCCGCTGTTGAAAGAGGTATTCCATCGTAAGATAAAATAACTGAACCTCCGCCGTAATCATGGTTATTCCCGTCTTTACCCACCCGATTTACTCCAATGGTATAAGATTGGTTTTCAATGGCACGGGCAATTAACAGGTGATCCCACGCATATTGTCTCGCCGATGGGAAATTGGCAACATATAATAAAATATCGTAATGCCCGAGTACATTCATAGATGATTCTGAGAACCGCAAATCGTAACAAATCTGTGGGAGAATACGCCATCCTTTGTATTTAATGACTGTTTTCTCATTACCAGATGTGTAATGAAGATGTTCGCCGGCAAAAGAAAAAAGATGTTGTTTATCGTAAAAAGAGTAATTACCATTTTCATCTACCCAGATAAACCGGTTATAATACTTTTCTTTTTCACAAAAAACGATACTACCACAAACAGCTGAAGAGAAATCAGCCGCCATATTTTTCATCCAAAGTAAAGTAATTTCTTGTTCGTTGGGCGTGACGACAGAAGGATTCATAGTGAACCCAGTAGAAAACATTTCCGGAAGTACAATAATATCTGTACTTCCGGAAAGAGGTGATAGAAGGTTACTGAGATAAGCTAAATTACCATCGACATTTTGCCAAATTATATTGGATTGAACGGCAGCAACGCGTAAATCAGCTACTTTAGTCATGTTACCTAATTGAGATTGGTAACAAATTATTTTTTCTTCTTAGTATCCTTATCTGCAGCAGCGGCAGCAGAACGAAGGGCTCTTGGAATTTCAATGGTAACGGCTGGAATACTGCCATTATTTAAAATTTCTATGCCGTTAGGAACTGGAATATCGCGAACCCTGAGAGATTGACCTAAATCCATAGTTGTGATATCGATAAACAGTTCATTTACGATATTTTCCGCCATAGCTTTGATCTTAATACGACGTAACTTCTGAATTAATTTTCCACCTGATTTTACTCCTACAGAAGCACCCTTACAACGCAAAGGAATTTCTAATTTAACGGGATGACCGTCGGCAATCTGAAGAAAATCGATATGCGTTACATTATCTTTTAGGGGACTTTGTTGAAAATCCTTTAAGATAGCGCTATAGCTCGTACCGTCCACATCAATTTTCAAAATATGAAAATCAGGGGTATAGATAACAGATCTTACATCAAGTGGCTTCACAGAAAAATGAACTAAATTACCTGTGCCATAGATAACACAAGGAATACGGCCATCATTGCGAAGTGCTTTTGTAGCTTTCTTTCCTAAGGCTGCTCTTTTTTCGCCTTTTACTGCAATTACTTCCATTATAATATTTTTTAAAAAATGAACGGCAAATATACCTAAAAAATTAAAAACGAGGAACTTTTAATATTTTTCTGTCTTTTTATCTACATAAAGGGCAGAAATAGATCGGTGTTCGTGCGTATTTCGTATAGCTCTGGAAAATAGTTTAGCTGACGAAAGAACTTTAATTTTAGGAGAAGTGAATTGGAGGGGAATGGTATCACACACCAGTAATTCGTCCAATTGTGACTTTTCAATATTTTTCAGGGCGTTTCCGGAAAGCACGGGATGGGTGCAAATGGCACGAACTCTTTTGGCACCGCCTTGCATCAATGCATCGGCCGCTTTACATAAAGTTCCAGCAGTATCGACGAGGTCATCAACAAGAATAACGTCACTGCCTTCCACATTTCCAATGACGGTCATGCCTGAAACTTCATTAGCTTTTTCTCTGTATTTGTCACAAATCACCAGGTCTCTTCCAAAATGCTTGGCGTAAGCTCTTGCCCTTTTCACACCGCCAACATCGGGGCTGGCAAAAATTACATTGGATAAATCAGCTGATTCCTCGAGGTAAGAGAAAAAAATGGCCTCACTTCTTAGGTGATCAACAGGGATATCAAAGAATCCCTGGATTTGATCTGCGTGTAAATCCATGGTCATAATGCGATCTACTCCAGCAGCCTGAAGCAAATTGGCGATCAATTTTGCTGAAATAGGCACCCTCGGTTTATCTTTTCGGTCTTGACGAGCATAGCCAAAATAAGGGATTACCGCTGAAATATATCCGGCAGAAGCTCTTTTGGCAGCATCAATCATGAGGAGAAGTTCCATAAGATTGTCCATTGGCTGGAAAGTAGATTGGATCAGGAATACATAAGCACCCCTAATAGATTCATTGTAAACGGGTTGCATTTCCCCGTCACTGAATCTGTTGACTTTTAAATCTCCGATACCCTGACCGTAATAATCTGCAATTTTTTCTGCCAGATATTTCGATTGAGTCCCAGAAAATAATTTTACTTCAACCATAAGAAAGTTTGAATAAGGTTATTGTCAAAAATAAGGGTTTATTTTTTTCTTTCTGTGACGAAATTCACCAAATCTTCTAAAGAATTTCGTGCGTCTGAGACTGGGAAGTTATATAAAATTTCAAATGCTTTTTCTTGAAAAGACTTCATCTGGATCTCTGCATAATGCAGACCACCTGATTGTTGAACAAAATGGACGACTTCATTTACCTTTTCAGGATTATCACTATGATTTCGAATTAAGGAAAGAATGGAACGTTTGGTGGACCTGTCACAATGAGCCAATGCATAAATGAGCGGGAGCGTCATTTTTTTTTCTTTAATATCGATACCCAGGGGTTTCCCGATATCATCGGCGCCAAAATCCATTAAATCGTCACGAATTTGGAAGGCCATGCCGATATTTTCACCAAAAAGCCTCATTTGCTCTACCTTTTCTATATCGGGAGTAACAGAAGCGGCACCTGCGCTACAAGCGGAGGCAATGAGAGAAGCGGTTTTCTGTCTTATAATATCATAATAAACGGATTCAGCAATATCTAATCTCCTTGCTTTTTCAATTTGTAACAGTTCACCCTCACTCATTGATTTTACTGCCTGAGAAACAATTTCGAGCAACAGATACTCTTTATTTTTCACTGCCAGCAACATGCCTTGCGAAAGGAGATAATCACCAACAAGAACAGCTATTTTATTTTTCCACAACGCATTAATAGAAAAAAAACTCCTTCTTTGAAAGGAATCATCTACAACATCATCGTGGACCAGCGTTGCGGTGTGTAACAACTCGATCATGGAAGCAGCGCGAAAGGTAGCTTCTGATATTTCTCCACAAACTTTAGCGGTGAGGAAAACAAACATGGGTCTGACTTGTTTACCTTTTCTTTTAACCAGATAAAAAGTGATTTTGTCAAGTAATGGTACCTGACTTTCCATTGCCTTACGGAAATGACCCTCGAAGGCATTCAATGCTTCGTTTATAGGCTTTTTAATACTGTCTAATGATCGGCTCATCCCAAGGATTGGATAAATTTGCAACGAAGGTAGTAAATAAAAATCGTTTCAGGTAGTTCTGTTAAAATAGGTTAGGAAGAATTAATAATGTCGGCAAAAAGATAATTCTTTTGTAATTTTGACGTCAAAATAGTTTAAATCAATTTCCCAAAATTCACACAATGAACCATTCAGATCCAGTATTTGCATTGATTTCCAAAGAGTTAAATCGTCAAAGAGAAGGTATTGAATTAATAGCTTCAGAAAATTTTACCAGTGAAGCGGTTATTCAAGCTACTGGGTCGTGTTTGACAAATAAATACGCGGAAGGCTATCCGGGTAAAAGGTATTATGGTGGCTGCGAGGTTGTAGACGAAATTGAACAAATAGCCATAGAAAGGTTGTGCAAGTTATTTGGTGCTGAATATGCGAATGTCCAGCCTCATTCAGGGGCTCAGGCCAATGCTGCCGTGTTTTTATCTGTTTTAGAACCGGGAGATGTCATTTTAGGATTTGACCTGGCCCACGGAGGGCATCTTTCCCATGGCTCGCCGGTAAATTATTCCGGAAAAGTTTATACACCTCATTTTTATGGGGTTGAGGCAGAAACGGGAAGAATAGATATGGATAAGGTTGCGGCCAAAGCGGAGGCCGTTCGTCCAAAATTAATCATTTGTGGTGCGTCGGCCTATTCCAGAGAATGGGATTATCGTCGTTTTCGCGAAATTGCAGATGCAGTAGGTGCCTTGCTCCTTGCTGATATTGCGCACCCGGCCGGACTTATCGCTGCTGGAATTCTTGATAATCCTCTGCCTCATTGCCATATTGTAACTTCTACAACCCATAAAACATTGAGAGGTCCCCGCGGAGGTATCATCATGATGGGGCGAAATATGGATAATCCATGGGGACGTACTTTAAAAAATGGGACAGTTATTAAAATGTCCCAAATTTTAAATAGCGGTGTTTTCCCGGGTATGCAAGGTGGACCTTTGGAACACGTTATTGCCGCTAAAGCCATTGCATTTGGTGAAGCCTTACAACCTTCTTTCAAAGATTATGGCAAACAGGTAATCGCTAATTCACAAGCTATGGCGAATGCTTTTTTAGCAAAAGGATATAAAATAATTTCAGGCGGAACAGACAACCATCTTATGTTATTGGATCTTTCAGAAAAAGGATTGTCAGGTAAGTTAGCCGATGAAGTGCTTGGAAAAGCATCCATTACGGTCAATAAAAATATGGTACCATTTGATAAACTCTCCCCCATGGTTACTTCTGGCATCCGTATCGGTACAGCGGCGATAACCTCGCGTGGATTCAAGGAAAATGATGCTTTACAGGTGGTAGAATGGATTGATAGTATTCTTTCTCAGCCTGAAAATGATAAGGTTATAACCATGGTAAAGGAAAATGTTCATACCTATATGAATCAGTTTCCTTTATATCCTTCTCTATAAAAAAAATAAGGGAAGATGGTCAAATAAGTATGAGCCATCTTCCCTTACATTTACAATTTATTTATTTTAAGAACAAAGCAAATTCAACTCTTCTATTTAATTTCCTACCTTGCTCTGAATCATTCGTCGTTATCGGAGCTACTTCACCGAAACCCCTGAAAACTAATCTGGACGGATCTATACCTTTTTCAACTAAATAGTTTAAACAAGCCGCTGCTCTATTTTCTGATAGCGTTTGATTGCTTGCCTGACTTCCTACATTGTCGGTAAATCCGCTGATTAGCATGGCATAATCAGGGTAATCCTGAAGAACGTCAAGCACTTTAGTCAGCACGACATAAGATTCGTCAGTAAGTTTTGCGCTATTGGTATAAAAAAGAACATTTTGGGTTACAAATTTTAACGTTTCCTTTGTTTCACTTCGAATGACAGGGCAACCTCTGTTTTCCGCGGACCCCGGGGTAACAGGGCAACGGTCTTCTTTATCCATAACACCGTCTCCATCAGTATCAGGACAGCCTTTGAAGATAGCTTTACCTGGAATATCAGGACATTCATCTTGTGTATTGGGCACACCGTCACCGTCGCGGTCTATTTCTGTTCCTGACGGACAGCCCTGATTACTGGCTACACCAGCTTGTTCAGGACATTCGTCATCTGCATTGGGAATACCGTCACCATCTGTGTCGGGGCAACCTCCGAAAATAACCAGTCCTGCTTCGTTAGGGCATTTATCTTCCAGGTCGGAAACGCCATCGTCATCAGCATCAGGACATCCTCTAAGCATACCAGCAACATCGGGGCAACGATCCGCGGAGTCTGGAATGCCATCGCCGTCTTTATCGGCAAAAGCCGGATTTTTAGGATTATCTTTTGAGGAAGATTTGACAGGTTTGGGTTTGTAGGGAAGGCGATAAATCAGTTGAACATTCCCAAAATTGTACCAGTCTTTATTATCCTTATTAGCTGATAAACTAATGCCGTCTATGTAGTCAGAGAAGGTTGGTCTTGCGCCCCATTCGAAGGCAAGCATAAGTCTTCTCGACAAATCGAGCTTAGCACCGATGCCAAAAGGAACGGTTACCATTGAATTGGGTCTTCCTGCCTGAATACTATCTTTTGTAATATTGGCGGCCTCACTGAGTATATTATTTGGATATTTAGGCGTTGTCCAACTGGAAGCTACACCTGCACCTACGAATATATAGGGTGAAAATATTTTATTGAACCCCCCTTTTGAAGGGAATCTTTTGGCACCCAGGAAATCCCATTCTAATAAAATAGAACTTTCAAAAATGGTTGATTTAAATGAAAATGAAGTGACGGGTGCATAAGAATCCTTAAGATTCGATCCATTACCAGAAATTCCAGTGTACATGGCTTGAAAACGCAGGGAGAACCGATTGCTTACATTGTTTCGTAGAAAAAAAGCAGCACCTGGCTTGAAAGTATTCAACTTGAAACTTCCCAGAGATAATAAATCGCCAAGATAGTAACCACCACCAAGAACAAGTCCCAGCTCCCATGGGTCTTGCTGTTTAGTGGTGTCTTTTGACTTTACCACCATTTCTAAAACAGGCTTAGGAAGCGCGGGAATGCTGTCCTGAGCAAGAATTACCGTCGAAAACAGCCAAAGGACCAGGGGGATTGTAATTATTTTATTCATCTTAATGAAGCTTAAAAACCTGAAAATGTAAAGGAATTGGTTATATTATTAATCGTTAATATAAACAATTTAAAGTATAAAATTAATATAAATCATTGATTATCCAATAAAAAATATAAATATATGTTCGATAAATATATTTTGTCGTATTATATGTGTAATATTTGTAATGTATTTGGTTATAAAAAAATTTAAAAAAAAAACGATTTGTGCAGGCATCATAAAACAGAAATGAGGAGTCTTAATAGAAAATTGACAAAAATGTTTTTCACGAGTATCTCAATAAGTCTTTTGGCATTTATCTATTTGGGGCGGGGATATTTTTCGCAAACAAAGCGAAAGCACCAGTTCTAAGAAATTTCAGGCATCGCCTCTTTTGCCTCGTATCCAGCTTCCTCAATGGCATCGATAAGTTTCTGTGCCATCAAATCATCATTACCCTGAGCAATTATTCTCTTATCGGGGTGTTTCAAATCCACTTCCCAGGAAGTTAATTCTGTTATTTCCTCTAAAAATCCTGTGATACTGCGAACACAATGACCACAATGGAGGTTTGAGTTCAATATAATTGTTTTCATGTAGTTGTATTTATTGTTCCAAATATAGCGGATTTATTGAAACTAAATTTTTATTTATGGCGGTTAGGTGGGTTAAAAGAGAAGATATTGATAAGGTAAAATGGAATAGTTGCGTTCACTATGCCTATAACGGGAATGTTTTTGGATATGTCTGGTATTTAGATTTCATAGGTAAATCGTGGACTGCCTTGATTGAGGACGATTATCAGGCCGTTATGCCGCTAATTTACAGGCAGGGTTTGCATAAAATGGAAATTTACCAGCCTTCTTTCATTAGGGAGTTAGGTATATTTAGTTACGCGGCGCTCAATACAAGTCGGGTAAAGCATTTTTTTGATGCAATTCCTGAGGAATATCGCGTAATTAATATGAAGGTAAGTGAGGAATGCAAACCAACAGATATTCATGGTTTTAAGGTAAGTGAGAAAACAAATCATGTACTCAGTTTATTGCAGTCTTATGAAAATTTGGCTGGAAGATATTCTCCTGTTTTTAGAAATGCATTAGATAAGTCTGTCGCCAATGGTTTTAGGTCAGCTGAAAGCATTACGCCGGAGGAGTATGCTGCATTTTACGAAATGAATGGTCAGGGAAATAAGGGTCAGCGCGAGAAAGACAAACATGCTTTATTGCGTATTATTTATAACGCTTTGCACAGAGGATGGGGTTTTTTGTCGGGCATTGCCGATGAAAGAGGGGAACTTTCGGCAGCCGATTTTTATATCACTTCACACAGTAGAATGATGTCTTTAGCTCCTGTTATTTCAAAAAATGGGGAGGCATCTGGCGCAGCGGCCATGCAATTTGATTTTCTTTTAAGGACCAATGCGGGAAAACCTTTGCTTTTTGATTTCAATGAAGATCAATCTTTTATTAATCCAACCCATGTTCACGCAATGCCCTATCCGTTTTATGACATTAAAAAGGATGTCAGAATCGCTGGTATCTGGTAAAGTGTTAATCAGAGGTCTTTAATAGAATGGACAGTAATGGGTGTATTCCAATCTGCCAGGAAATTAATTTGGCTAAAATATTATAAATAATATATTGAATATCAAGTATTTAAATTTCTTTAAATTTTTCAGCATTTTTTTGGAAATGCACGTGTTTCATTGAGTGCCCCTTGCAAGGCAAATTAAAATAGGTGTAATTGCGTCTCAAACCGGGCCGGTTATTTATCATCTTTTAAATTTATTGCAAATGAAACAAATTGTATTTACCCTATTGTTGATGGCAGCAGCTTTCCAGGGGTACAGTAAAAACACTTTATTGGAAGAAGCCGTATTGGAAACGACAGAAACGGTTTTAATCGATCATTTTTCGACGCCTGCTTTAGATGATTGTCGCATTACCCTGCGCGCCAGCATTGGATTTGTAATGATGGAAGTTTCCGTATCGGCGCCAACCTGTCGCGGTGCCTTTAATCAGGCTATGGCAGCCTTGCGTGAAGCGGCAACTTCGGCCAAAGATGCCTTAAAGTAGTGGTTTAATAATCATCTTGATCGGGAGGGAACCTACAAAAATTTCCCCTAATGTTTTTGTATTGCTATCTGTTTGATTTTCAATGGAAAATACAGATGCCTCTCCCGATCTATAATTTATAGACAATGAAGAAATTAACTTTTTCTATCTTTTCGTGGATCCTTCCCTTTTTTATCTTCTCCCAATCTTATGAAATTCAATATGCCCAACCGCAAGGTTTTGCGACATCCATCGAGGAAGGTTTTTCACGATACTCAACCTTGAAATTAAAGCAGGACAAATCCTTATTTATTCTGCATGGAACGGCAGGATTTGATTCTGCCAATGAAGAAAGGCAAGAGTTAACAGTGGTTACTGCGGAGCCAGACCGCTGGTATTTTATGGATAGGAGCATGGGGTCACTTCATTCCTTTGAACAAACAATGATTGGCAATACCTTTCAAATCACAGAAGATATACCCAAATTGGTTTGGGAAATATCCGAGAATGAAAAAATTATAGGTGGCTTTTCTTGTAAGCAGGCATTTACTTCATTTAGGGGGCGGGAATATGAAGCCTGGTATGCCCCAACATTACCTTTCCCAAACGGTCCCTGGAAGTTAAATGGTTTGCCTGGTTTAATTCTCGAGGCGAAGGATAAGGAATCTGAGGTGGTTTTTCAATTTTATTCTTTCCAGATTATTCTTGATACTTCGGTAAGAATAGACGCTCCCCCTTGTGAAGCAAGAAAAGTTCCTTTCGCTACTTTTTTTGATGCTCAATATAAGGATGGGGAAAAATTCTACCAGTTCATAGCCGATAAAATGAAACGTAATTTAGAGAGATCTGGCAATATTCATGTTGAAATGAAACAATCAGGTGCGCCAAGATTTTGGGAGCGGAAATTGCCTTAGCCATGCAAAATAAGTTTGTTTTGTTATTGCTTTTCTTTTTTACAGGTACGGCTCTTTCCTCCCAATCAGGTCTGTCCTTGTCAGGAAAAATAGTAGATGATTCCTTAGTAGAACTTCCTTTTGTGCAGGTACAGTTATACCAAAAATCAGCAGGAAAATATAAGCTTTTAACCTATAGCTGGGCGGACTCTACAGGGCATTTTCAACTCTTTTTTCAAGAGCCTTTAGTAGCTGGTTTCCTCTGTTTTAATGCAATGGGCTGGCAGACAGATACATTTTATTTAAATGAATTAGTTTCTACCTCTTCCTTTCTGGGGTTAATTAAACTAAAGGGAGTTTCTATTCAGCTCGATGAAGTTATAATAAAAGAAAAGTCGCTTTCTTATTACGATAGGGGAGACACCACTGTTTTTAAACCTGTTTTTTTTCAAGACGGTTCTGAGCGGGTTTTAGAGGATCTTTTAACTAAATTACCAGGGGTAAGGGTCGCAGAAGATGGCTTTCTTTATTTCAGAGGTAAAAGAGTGAGTAAGGTGCTTTGGGACGGTGATGACCTGTTGGGAAATGATTATTCGAAAGCAACAAAGAGATTGCCCGCCGGTATGGCTAATGAATTTAGGTTTGTAAATAAATTTGAGGCAAATCCTTTGTTAAAATCTTTAAATCAAAGTGATCAGCTGGTTTTAGATATTGAAATTAAAAATACGTTTAAGGGCAAATGGATTGGAGATGCTTTTGTTGGCCTTGGTTTGGCACCTATGGGCATGGCTGGATTTAGTGGTTATCGTATCAAGAAAAAAATAAAGTTTCTATCCTTTGCAGAAGCAAATACATTTAATGATATGTCGCCGGGAAAAAAAATGATTATTGATTATTCCGATGATTTGAATAGTGCTTTCCAACCAATGAATTTACTTAGTTGGTTTGTTTTTCCCTCTTTTTTTCCTGTAATTCTCTCCCAATCTCGTTTCAACCAGGGTAAAAGTATCAATTTTGCTGGGGGACCTCACTGGAAGCTTGGGAAAGGGAGTTATATAAATATGCAGGTTGATGGCCTGTTGTCAACGGATTATTTTCAGAATAGTAACTTTACCAATCAACTTTTGTCACAAAGAACCTGGCGGCAACAATGGACGCAGAATGACATTGTCAACAGATTTAATGTGAACTCCGACGGAAGGATTAACCTTTCCGGGAAATCTAATATAAGTTTTCGTTTCAATGGCGTGAAAGAAATATTAACCGTGAGCAAAATGGATTCTCTAAGTAGTAATGAATTTTCACCATTAACTTCAACAGAGGGCTTATTAAATGAAAGATTATTGGGAGATTTGCATGTAGATTTGATTCTAAAGCCTAATAATTCAATGGTTTGGCGAGTAAAATCGTGGAGTCATTTTGAGAAAATGCAAGATACCTACGATTGGCAGGTTGACAACAGGCAGTCCTTTAACACTCAATATGTAGGGCAATCAAATTATTTTTCCAGACTTCAGGGATTGCTTATACATCCAACATATCAATGGGAGATTGGATCGCATGTTCAACAAAATCATTTTAATGCCTATTTACAGCGGGAAGAACGGGCATTACAGAAAGTCAATTTATTATATCATTTAATATGGATTGGGGGGAAAAGGGAATGGATAAAAAAATCGCACCTTCTCTCCGTTTCTGGTAGTGGGGGCCCTGCCTCCTTTAAGTATCTGCGCTCTTTTGTAGAAACCAGGAAATACGCTTTTCTTTTGGAAGGAAACTTAAGGTATAAACTTGGGCTGTCGAAAAAGTTTACCTTTGAGTCTGTCTTGCAACTTACCCCTGTTTTACCTGATGCCGGGCAGATTTTTAAAGGGCAAATAAGAACAGGTATTTTACAAAGAGAGACAGGCATGGACGAGTTAATCGTTCCCCGGAGTACTCATTTTAAAAACAGATTGATTTATTCGGACAACAAAAAACAGTGGGAATCACAGGCAAGTTTTACATTGAACTATAAATCTCCCTATTTGGGAAATAGAACACTTTCTGGTATTGAGCCTGATTGGTTGGTCGAAAAATATGCCTTCAGGCTCTCGAAAGGAATGATTATCCAATGGAACATCGATAAATATTTCATTCAGCAATCTGCTTCTTTTGGGCTTAATATAAATGCGTCCAGGCAAAACTTTTTATTTGGTTTGAATCAATGGGTAGGAGAAAATGTATTTTATCATTTATCAGGAAAACTGGATGTAAGGCTTAAGATTGGTAAATTGGGTATGGTGCTTTCACCGGGTATTTATCACAGGCAAACAACAACGGACAGAGGTGACTTATCTGTTTTAACTCAATTTATGTCTTCGGGAAACCTTCAGTGGAATATTTGGAAAAAAAGCAGTGTAAATATTAGTGTGGATTACTTGCCGGGGAAATTGACGGGCAATAAACCTTGGTTTTGGGCCAAAGCGGAAGGTAAATTTCCGATAAATGAGAAGTATTTTCTGGTGCTTGAGGTTAAAAATATTTTCAATCAAAGAAACTTGACGTTAGGTGATTTATGGGCTGACAGCCAAATAATTCAGCAGTTTCAGGTTAATCCTTCATTAGTAATGGTAAAGATTTACAAAAATTTTTAATCCTGGGAATGGAATCATTTAGGATGGAAAGTAGTCAGGTTAAATAATTCACCTAAACGATTTCCAGGTCAATTTAGCGCTTTAAAAATGATACCTTTGCAACAAATTTGAAAAAATGCGCAAAGAGATAAAGGAGACATTGTATCTGGGATGGCCAATTATATTGGGTAATTTATCGCAAATGTTCCTTGGAGTGATAGATAGTGCCATGGTTGGCGCCATCCATAGCAGCCAGTTGGCGGCGGCCAGTTTTGTAAATAATTTACTCACCATTCCGCTGGTTTTAGGCTTTGGATTAACCATGGCTATTTCACCCTTAGTGGCTCATTCATTGGGAAACGGACAGATAAATAAACCTTTGGTCATTGCTGTGAATGGTTTATTTGTCGCTTTTTTTATGATGTTATTCTTAGCTGTGGGTATTGAGTTTTCTCAGCATTTCCTTTTACATAATATGGGGCAAGATGACATTGTTGTAGATTTATCTGCCTCTTATTTAAGGTGGATGACCTGGAGTATGTTACCCATGATTTTATTCATGGTTTTAAAACAGTTTTCCGATGGACTGGGCGAAACAAAATGGCCAATGTATCTGTCTTTAGCGTCCTTACCGGTGAATGGATTTTTAAATTATATATTTATTTTCGGTCATTTTGGATTTCCAGAAATGGAGCTCACGGGAGCCGGTCTGGCTACCTTTATTTCCCGCTGTCTGCTTCTGGTTTCAATCATATTTTTACTCATATATAAGTCGGTATATAAACCGTATTTACAAGAAGTAAAGCAGGCCTTTGTGTTAAAATCATCCAGAATTAAAGACATACTCAGGGTGGGCATACCTAGTGCTGTTCAGTATGGTATGGAAGCAGGTGCGTTTGCCGTTTCAGGGATAATGTCAGGATGGTTAGGTTATGTGCAACAAGCTGCACACCAGATTGCCCTAAATATGGCGGCGATAACTTATATGGTGTCTTTGGGCATTAGTTCAGCGGGCAGTATAAGGGTAGCTAATGCAAGAGGTCAGGGAAATAAAGAGCAGGTCAGGAAAATTGGCTATAGTAATTTTTCCATGGCGGTGGTGTATGGAGTGATTTGCGCCGTTATTCTATTCATAGGAAGAAGTGGCCTGCCCAAACTTTTTAATGATGAAACGGAGGTTTTGAAATATGCTACCGGTCTGATGATATTGGCGGGTGTTTTTCAAATTTCTGACTCAACCCAAGCGGTAGGTATTGGCCTTCTCAGAGGCGCACAGGATATGAAAATTCCTACCCTCATTGTGCTGGTGGCTTATTGGATAGTAGGTTTACCCGTTGGTTATTTTTTAGCCTTTAATCTAAAATGGGAGGTTTATGGTCTTTGGGTGGGTTTTATTGTCGCATTAAGCGCCAGTGCGTTGTTACTTTTTTATAGATTTAAGTACAAGGCAAATCAATAAGGATAGAGGCATTCTCCAAATTATTTATTTTCTACGACAACGTTTTCGTAAATATTTTTAGTGTTACGCTAAGATCGGGCAGTATAAGTGCTAAATTTTCAAACTTATTCTATTATATTTAGAAATTATTAGGCTCTTAAACGGGCTAAATTCTTAAATGTAAACGGAATGAGTAGTGGAACAACGGAATCTTTTTCTTTAAAAGATAAAGTAATAATTGTAACGGGAGGTTATGGAATCCTTGGAAAATCCTTTAGTGAAGCCATAGCACTGGCTGGTGGAAGCGTAGTTATTTTGGGAAGAGATGAGCCTAAAGGACTATTGGCTGTTAAGGATATTGAAGCAAAAGGAGGGATTGCTTTTTTTGCCCAGGCTGATGTCATGGATGAAGATTCATTGAAACGTGCAAAGGATTTGATTTTACAACGTTTTGGAAAAATAAGTGGCTTAGTAAATGCTGCGGGAGGCAATGTTCCCGAGGCAGTTTTACAACCCGAGGCCGATATATTTTCCTTCAGCATGAGCGGAATGAAAAAAGCGCTCGATTTAAATGTTTGGGGAACCCTATTGCCTACGCAAATTTTTGGTGCCGAACTAGTTAAGGAAGAAACGGGAAGTATTGTGAATATTTCGTCGGTGAGTACCGTCAGACCATTAACCAAAGTTTTGGGTTACAGTATGGCCAAGTCAGCGATTGATGCCTATACGAAATGGTTTGCCATTGAAGTAGCTAATCGTCACGGTGACAAGATAAGAGTGAATGCCTTAGTGCCGGGGTTTTTTCTAACGGATCAAAACAGGGCGTTGCTTACCCAACCAGATGGATCGCTGACTCCGCGCGGACAATCTATCTTAAAACAAACCCCATTTAAAAGATTTGGAAGTCCAAATGAATTAAATGGCGCGCTGATATGGCTTCTAAGCGATGCCTCAAAGTTTGTTACAGGCACAAATGTTAGGGTCGATGGTGGTTTTATGTCCTCCAGCGGGGTTTAATTTAACAATTTAATCATACAATTATGTTTACGGGGCTTTCGCCAAATAAAAAAACGATGATACCAACGATGCGTTGGTATGGACCAAATGATCCTGTTTCCCTTTCCGACATTCGTCAATCGGGATGCACGGGCATTGTTAGCGCGCTTCACCATATTCCCAATGGCGCCGTATGGACAAAAGAGAAAATCCTTATCAGAAAACAGATCATTGAAGCCGCTGGATTAACCTGGGATGTAGTAGAAAGTCTTCCCGTTAACGAAGCAATTAAAACACAGAGTGCTGGTTTTGAGGATTATATAAAAAATTATAAGGAATCGATGCGAAACCTGGCTGCCTGCGATGTTAGGGTGATTACTTATAATTTCATGCCTATTTTAGATTGGACAAGAACCGATCTGGTTTTCAAACAGCCTGATGGCTCTTTAGCTTTATTGTATGAAAGGGCTGCTTTTGTTGCTTTTGATTTATTTATATTGAAGAGAAACGGAGCTACCGCAGACTATAGCGCGGAGGAAATACAAAGGGCTACGGAGAGGTTTAACAATATGTCTTCCGGGGAAAAGGTTCTTTTGGAAAGTAATATGCTAAAAGGTCTTCCTGGCAGTGAGGAAAGTTTTACCCTGGAGCAGTTTCAGGCTGCCCTGGATACTTACGCTAATATTGACAGCCAAAAATTAAAGGCAAATTTGCAGCATTTTCTAAAGGAAATTATTCCCGTTGCTCAGGAATGTGGGGTGGTTATGGCTATTCATCCGGATGATCCGCCGTTTAATTTACTGGGTTTACCCAGAATCATGAGCTGTGCAAATGATGTCAGAGATATGATACAGGCAGTTCCGGCAAAGGAAAATGGATTGTGTTTTTGCACAGGTTCTTATGGTGTGAGATCAGATAATAATTTACCTGAAATGGTAAAGGAATTTGGAGAAAGAATTCATTTCATCCATCTTCGAAGCACCACCCGAAATGAAAATGGCGACTTTTTTGAAGACAATCATTTAGAGGGAGATGTGGATATGTATGAGGTCATAACAGAGATTGTACAATGGATGCGCACTCGAAATGTTTCCATTCCCATGAGACCTGACCATGGGCATCAAATGCTGGATGATTTGAAGAAAACAACCTATCCTGGATATTCTGCTATTGGTCGTTTGCGCGGTTTAGCTGAATTGAGAGGTACAGAATATGCCATTCAACGATTTATCGATTAATATTAATAACCCAAACAAATAAATTATAAGTTATGAAAAAAGTAGTGACTTTCGGTGAAATCATGCTCAGATTAGCATCTCCGGGATATCTTCGGTTTTCTCAATCTACCCAGCTGGAGGCAACTTTTGGTGGTGGAGAGGCGAATGTTGCCGTTTCTTTGGCAAATTACGGTATTCCAGCTTCTTTCGTTTCCCGATTGCCCAAGAATGATATTGGCGATTGGGCTATTCAAAACTTAAGAAAATATAATGTTCAGACACAGGATATTTTAAGGGGTGGTGAGAGAGTGGGCATCTATTTCCTTGAAACGGGCGCTGTGGCCCGCGCAAGTAAAGTAGTTTATGATCGTGCTGGTTCCGCTATAGCTGATATTCAGCCGGGTATGCTCGATTGGGAAGCTATTTTTAAAGATGCCAATTGGTTTCACTGGACGGGAATTACTCCCGCACTTTCTGAAGGGGCCGCCGCAACCTGTCTGGAGGGTATAAAAATGGCTAATAAACTGGGTGTCACGGTTTCTACAGATTTGAATTTCAGAAAAAATTTATGGAAATACGGAAAAACCGCAGCAGAGGTAATGCCAGATTTAGTGGCAGGTTGTGATGTCATTTTGGGAAATGAGGAGGATGCTGAAAAAGTTTTTCATATTCAACCTGAAGGGGTCGATGTGACTGCAGGTCATGTGGAAGCTGCCGCTTATGAATCGGTTTGCCGTCAGTTGGTAAAGAGATTTCCAAGAGCAAAAAAGGTGATCATTACCTTAAGAGGTTCTATTAACGCTAATCATAATACCTGGGCAGGTACCTTGTTTAATGGCGAAAAAATATTCTTTTCACCTCAATATGATATTACCCATATTGTCGATAGAGTAGGGGGTGGTGATTCCTTTATGGGAGGTCTGATTTGCGGTCTGTTAACCTATCCCGATGATGATCAGCAGGCACTAAATTTTGCTGTAGCAGCCTCTTGTTTAAAACATACCATTTATGGCGATTTTAATCTGGTCACCGTAGATGAAGTAAAAAATCTTATGAAAGGGGACGGGTCTGGCCGCGTTTCCAGATAATTAAATGAACTTTAAATTTTGAGAATATGAGTAAATCACCTATTGGAAATCAACGTTGGATAGTCGTTGCTCTCCTTTTCTTTGCTACTACCATTAATTATATTGACCGACAGGTTATTGGTTTGTTGAAACCTACGCTCGAGGTGGAATTTGGATGGTCAGAAAAGGATTATGCCAATATAGTCATGGCATTTACAGCTGCTTATGCCCTGGGATTACTTGTATTTGGCAGAATTATTGATAAAATAGGCACTAAAATGGGCTTCAGTATCTCCATTGTTTTTTGGAGTATTGCCGCTTGCTTGCATGGAGTAGTTAAGACAACCTTTGGATTTGGCGTTGCCAGAGCAGCCCTGGGATTGGGTGAATCTGGTAATTTTCCCGCAGCCATTAAAACGGTAGCAGAATGGTTTCCAAAAAAGGAAAGAGCCTTAGCTACAGGGATTTTTAACTCGGGTGCCAATATAGGTGCCGTTTTTGCTCCCATTTTAGTCCCAACCATCCTCGCTTTGTATGGCTGGCAGGAAGCCTTTATTATAACTGGTGCTATCGGCTTTGTTTGGTTAATATTTTGGCTGTACTATTACGAAATTCCAACCAGACACAAAAAAGTAACGGAAGCGGAACTTGCTCATATTCATAGCGATAATGAAGAAGATACGAGCAATGAAAAACCTATTACCTGGGGAACCTTGTTTCGCGTAAGGCAAACCTATGTTTTTATTGCAGGTAAATTATTAACAGACCCTATCTGGTGGTTTTTCTTATTCTGGTTGCCTTCTTATTTTTCTACGAGCTTCAATCTCGATCTCAAAAAACCAGGTTGGCCATTAGTAATCATATATATGGCGACGTCTATTGGCAGTATTGGCGGAGGGTATCTTTCTTCTTACTTTATTCAAAAAGGATGGCCTGTTTATAAAGCCAGAAAAACAGCTATGTTTATTTTTGCTCTTTGTGTACTGCCAATCATGTCAGCCAAGTACGCTACAAATATGTGGGTTGCCGTTGCCCTTATCAGCTTAGCCGCTGCAGCACATCAAGCCTGGAGTGCTAATATTTTTACCGTTGCTTCTGATATGTTTCCTAAAAAGGCCATCAGTTCAGTCGTAGGTATTGGTGGTATGGCCGGATCCGTAGGAGGTGTTTTATTTCCAATTTTTGTAGGCTACATTCTTGAAACTTACAGACAATTGGGAGATTCAACCGCAGGTTATAATATTATTTTCTTCGTTTGTGGTCTGATGTATATGCTGGCCTGGGCCGTTATGCACTTTATTAGCCCTAAAATGACTCCTTACAAAGAGTAGCATTATGTGTTATGAAATAGTTAAAAGAGCAAAAAGATATAAAGATCAGGTAGCTGTTTATTCAGAGGGTGAGGCATGGAAATATGGTTCGATTATTCATCGTGCCCAACATTTTGCTACTTTACTTTTAGGTCAAAAGGAGGATCTTGCAGAAGCCAGGGTAGCTTTTATGGTTAATCCTGCCGTGGATTATGTTTCTGTTCAATGGGCTATCTGGATTGCCGGTGGAATAGCCGTTCCACTCTGTTTAACCTATCCACCTCCGTCTCTTGATTACGTTATTCAAGATACAGCGGCGGATTTCATTGTCGCCTCCGATGAATATTTGCCATTATTAGAACCCCTTTGTCAGGGGGAAAGACCTATTCGCTTATTTTCTATTTCTGGGATGATGCATTCCAGAATGTTCCCTGAAAAATCTCTTCCCGTATTGAATTTGTCCCGGAAAGCCATGATTTTATATACCAGTGGAACGACAAATTTGCCCAAAGGAGTAGTGACTACCCATGCTAATATAAAGGCACAAATTGAAATGCTTCATAAGGCCTGGAAATGGGAAGGTAAAGATAGAACCCTGTGTGTGCTGCCCTTGCATCATGTTCATGGAATCATTAATGTCGTTTGCTGTTCCCTTTGGGTGGGTGCAACCTGTATTTTTTTTCCTAGATTTGATCCTAAAGAAGTGGTGGAATTACTGGAAATTCCCTCTCTTACCGTCTTTATGGCCGTCCCAACAATATATTATAAATTAATTACATATATAGAGGGTCTTTCCGACCGCCGGGCTGGTGAAATAAAGGGGAATCTCCTGAAAAAGAGATTAATGGTTTCCGGCTCAGCTGCTTTGCCGGTATCTGTGATGGAAAAATGGTATGAAATCAGTGGGCATTGGTTACTTGAACGATATGGAATGACAGAAATAGGTATGGCCATTTCAAATCCATATCGACGGGGAAAAAGAAAACCTGGTTTTGTTGGTTTGCCGCTGCCTACAGTTGAAATTAGACTGGTCGCGGAAGATGGTAAAGAAATTAAGGGTGAACCGGGTGAAATTCAAGTAAAAGGTCCAGCCGTTTTTCAAGAGTATTGGAGAAGGAAGGAAGCTACCGAAGAGAGTTTTACGGAGGATGGCTGGTTCAAAACGGGCGACACGGCCGTTTTACTGGATGGTTATTATAAAATACTCGGAAGAACGTCCATTGATATCCTTAAATCGGGTGGATATAAAATTTCTGCTATTGAAATAGAGGAAGTGCTCAGACAGTATGAGGGCGTGGACGATTGTAGCGTGGTGGGTTTTCCTGATGATGAATGGGGTGAGCTGGTTTGTGCTGCGATTATACGTAAGGAAAATACAATGATTAACCCCGATGTTTTTCTACAATGGTTATTGGAAAGATTACCTAAATACAAGATCCCAAGGCGTATAAAATGGGTGGATAATCTTCCCAGAAATGCGATGGGCAAGGTGACAAAAAAGGATTTGATTCCTTTATTTGAAAATATTTAAGCCATTTTTTTCTTCTTTAATACTCAAGCATGGTCATTTATGGCGTAGGTTTATTAGCCTTCTGTTTTCTTGTGGGACAATTTATCGGGGAATCTTTAGGAAGATTCCTGGGTATTGAGGCCAATGTAGGGGGCGTAGGATTTTCCATGATTTTACTAATGATTTGCACCGATGGGCTTCAAAAAAGAGGATTATTATCTGTGCCGACAGAGCAGGGCATCTTATTTTGGAGTACTATGTATATCCCCATCATTATAGCCATGTCGGCCACACAAAATGTTTTTGCCGCTTTTTCTCAGGGTTTCATGGCGATATTGGTTGGTATATTACCAACCTTATTACTTTTCTTGTGCATTCCTGTTATCATCAAATTACTTTCAAAATAGATTTTGATATGGAAATTCTGCCAAAGTTACTATCGGTAAATGCCCTTATTGTCGCTTTTCTTGTGGTGGCGGTGGTCACCTGGATAAGCTCAGTAATAAGTGTTAAGATACTTAAGGGTAGGGTTCCTGGTGCTGCCATTGCTATTATTGCCGGATTAATTCTGGCTTTTTTTGGCGGCAAATGGACGGGTGGGAACAAAGGGATTTCAGATATTTCGGGGTTAGCAGGATTTGCCCTTCTTGGAAGTGGAATGTTGCGTGATTTTGCCGTTGTGGCTACGGCCATGGGGTCAAGTCTCAATGAAATGAAAAAAACGGGATGGATAGGCGCTATTTCCCTATTGGTTGGTGTGTTTATTTCCTTTTTTCCCGCAGTTATCATTGCTTTTGTTTTCGGTTATCGGGATGCTGTTAGCTTGACTACCATAGGCGCCGGAGCATGCACTTTTATTGTGGGTCCAGTTACTGGTGCAGCGATAGGAGCTGATTCCTCAGTGATAGCGATATCTATTGCCGCAGGCGTTTTCAAATCGGTCTTTGTAACCATTTTTACAGCACCTCTTGCCAAATTTATAGGTTTGAACAGTCCTCAGGCAGCCATGGCGTATGGTGGATTAATGGGAACGACCAGTGGGGTTACTGCCGGATTAGCTGCTACTGATCCAAAACTTGTTCCTTATGGTGCTATGACTTCCACTTTTGCCACCGGGGTAGGTTGCTTGTTGTGTCCCAGTATTTGTTTTTTTATGGTTAAAATTATTTTGGGACAATAAACCTTAATGTGCAAGGTATTCTGGCCGGAGTTAATTTATTTATTGTACATTTAGTTTTTTATGATATTAAAATGTGCAGTATGAAAAATGGTTTTCTTTTATTGTTGGCTGGAATATTTGTTACATTAACTTCTTGTGGTAGTCAATCCAATGTAGCCCTTAAAAAAGACAAGGAAACGGTTGTTCAGGTTGGGCGCAGTGCTGATCCTTCTAATGAATTAAATGTTGGTAACAATAATTCGCTTCAACTCGTAGATTATCTTAGGAGAATTCCAGGCCTACAGATAGATCAACGGGGATCGGAGGTAAACATTATGGTTAGAGGTGCCAATTCTATTTCGGGAGATAATAGTCCTTTATATGTTGTTAACAATCAGGCTATTGGAAATAATTATAATGAGGCAGTAAGTGCGGTGGACGTAAATGATATAAAATATGTGAATGTGATAAAAGGGTCAGAGGGTCAACAGATATATGGGATGAGAGCCTATAACGGCGTCATTCAGATCATCACCAAGAAAAAGTAAAGTAGATTGATTGTTTGGGTAATCTGAGATTCACCCTATTTTTATAGAAGTCATGGTTAAAGAACCCATATATTTTTGCCGAGTTTAATCTTTTAAAGTATCATTGAATCAGTTCATTTTTCTCAATACTGCTTTTTGAAGATTTAATACACTATATGATTTTACACCATTAGTCGTTTGTAGCTCCTTTCCCGAGGTAACTTCAAAAATGATTTGATTTCCCAACCATTCATAGGTGGAGGTTAAAAGAATACCCTGGGTTTCAAAAACACTATATAACTTGTTTTCAAATAGATAATCGATGAGAAAAATACCGTCGCCCTCTTCTGTTTTAAATACTCCTTTACCAGCATCTGAAATGACGAGTTTATAATCTTTTACCATTGGATTTTTCGTGGAAAGGTATTCCGTTTTCCAGATAAAGGTATCTGGGGCATTTGTTCTGGTTACATTTAATTTGATAGGGACACTGTCAACTAACGAACCTCTATTATAAATGTGCATAGTACCTGACCAAATTCCCAGGCATTTTTCAGGAAACGAAGCCTGAGCAAAGATTGAAACAAAGGAAAATATAAAGATTAGGGTATTAAAAAATTTCATAAGGAACGTGCACATTTTAAAGTAGTTATGAAATAATGGCACTTACAATTAAGGTGCCAATCAGGCCCATAACGGAGACGACGGTTTCCATCAGGCTCCACGATTTAATGGTATCTTTGATAGACAGATTAAAATATTCTTTAAAAAGCCAGAATCCGGAATCATTTACATGGGAAAATAAAAGGCTGCCAGAACCGACAGCAAGCACCATCAAATTGGGATCAACACCCAAAACGGGAATCATGGGAGCCATTATTCCCGCCGTCGTCAAGCCGGCTACCGTTGCCGATCCCATAGCTATTCTAATAATTCCTGCCACAAACCATCCTAAGATCAGGGGAGGTAAATTCATGGGTTGTACTATTTCAGCCAGGGATTGGCTCACCCCACTTTCAACCAGTACCTGTTTCAATGCACCGGCACCACCCACTATGAGTAAAATGAATAATATGTCCTTAACGGAATCACCATAGACAGCCATGATATCTCCCATTTTCATTTTCCTAAATACACCAAGGGAAAAAGTGCCATAAAGTAAAGAAATAAGGAGAAGCATTCCCGGATCGGAGACAAAAACCAAGGCTTTTTTTAATTCTTCCGGCATGTTTGAAATCATACCTAAAAGAGAGGATGCTGCCAATAATATAACGGGCAAAAGGCAGGTAAATAAACTATTTCCAAATCCAGGTAACTCATTTTCAGGGATTTCCCTGGGCTTAAAGGTCTGAATAGGATTAGAAGGTATTTTCTTTAAGAATTCTGCAAGGACTGGACCCGCCACAATGACCGTTGGAATGGCAATGATGAAGCCATACAAAAGGGTCATTCCCATATCTGCTTGAAATTGAACGACTAAAGCAGCGGGAGAAGGATGAGGCGGCAGGAGGCCATGATTGGTTGATAATGCGGCACACATGGGAATTCCCAAATATACAGCGGGCATATTTACCCTATACATGATGGTAAAAACAAGGGGCATCAATAAAACAAATCCAACATTATAATATAGTGGAATGCCCAAAACAAAGCCGGTCAGCATCAATGCCCATGAAATATATTTAGTACCTGAAATTCTTAATAAAACGGAGCTTATTTGTTGGGCAGCACCTGATTCAGCTATCAATTTACCCGACATGGCACCAAAAAGTAGCACCATGAGGATGGATCCGACCGTATCTCCTATTCCTTTTTGAATGGCAGAAGGTATATTTTCAATAGGAATACCAAATAATACGCCACCAAAAATGGAGACAATAATAAAGGCAATAAATGGGTGAAATTTTAATGCTGAGATTAAAAGAACAAGCAATATGATGCAGGCAATGAGCAGAGCAAAAATCATGAGGAAGAAAATTAAAGAGGGTTAATCTAATTTTTTTTCAATAGACTCCAACGAAATTCCCTTTGTTTCAGGCATTACCTTCCATACCCAAATAAGCTGTAAAAACATAAGAAAAGCGAAGGAAGCGAAAATGAAACCACCGCCAAATTTCCCAGCAAAGAAGGGGAAAAAGGCCGATATCAGGGCGGCAAAAACCCAGTGCGTAGAACTTCCAAAGGCATTGCCATAAGAGCGCACTTCATTTGGAAAGATTTCAGATATAAATACCCAGATGACCGCTCCCTGACCTACGGCATGAGAAGCTATGAAGATAAATAGTAAAAATGGAACCAGAAGAGATCCACTTCCCGTTTGCGTAAAAAATACATAAGACACGCAGCTTAAGGAAATTATGTATCCAAATGAACCTAGGTACATCAGTTTTTTCCTTCCCCAGGTGTCAATCAAAATCAGTCCCAATAAAGTGAAAATTAAATTAATAACACCGATTCCAACCGTTGATAATAAGGCAGATTCGGCTCCCATGCCCGTATCTTCAAAAATTCTCGGGGCATAATAAATAATAGCATTTATACCAGAAACCTGATTAAAAAAAGCTATCAGAAAGGCTAATAGAATAGGTTTTCGATATTTAGCTGTAAAAAAGGGCACTTTTACTTTTTTAACCTCTTCTTTAGCGCTTTGAATGATTTCCTGTAGCGCATCTTCCGCTTTTTCCGGATTTATCATTTGCAAAACAGCTCTGGCTTCGTCAATCAACCCTTTTTTTACCACCAGCCAACGAGGACTACGAGGCACTTTGGTTATTAAATAAGTGAATAAAGCGGCAGGAATAATTTCAACACCCAACATAAAACGCCATCCATTTTGATCCCCAGAACCAATGATATAGTTTGAAGCGAAAGCGATTAATATGCCAAAAACGATATTAAATTGAAACAAAGCCGCTAGTTGACCCCTTTTTTCAGCGGGGGCAATTTCAGAAATGTACATAGGAGCTGCTACCGACGAAGCACCAACACCTATACCTCCGATAAAGCGAAAAAACATAAGAGAATAAATATCCCAGGAAAAAGCGGAACCGATAGCCGAGGCAAGATAAAGCAGGGCCACCCAAAATAAAGTGGTTCTTCTGCCATATTTATCAGCGGGAATACCACCAAAAATGGCTCCCAGGATAGTACCATACAGCGCCATTCCCACCATTTGACCGAGCATGAAATCACCCAAATTCCATGATTTCTGAATGGCTTGCTCTCCTCCGGAAATAACGGCGGTGTCAAAGCCAAATAAAAAACCTCCCAATGCCACTGTGAGTGACCAAAAGTAAACTTTGCGTTGATTCATACATCGGTTAATAATAGGGTTAAATAAAGTAATCGTTTTTAAATGTAAGTAGAAAATATCAAATTCTCACCTACTTTATTTTGTTTTTTGTTATATTTAAAAAACTTAAAAACCCTGAATTCTTTAATACTTGTAATTTATTTTCTTATGAAGTACGAATTAATCAAACTAAGCAGTATTGGTACTGGCATCTTTTTAGCCCTTTTTATTTGTTCTTTATGGTTCACTGCAAACGATCTGAATGCGCAACAAGTGATGCTTTCTCCTGAACAGATTTTGGCCATCACGCCTGAGTGGAAAGGAGATCGATCTACAGATGGCAGACCTTATGTTGCCGATAAATGGATGGAAAGACTCAAAAATGTCTCCATTGAGGAGGCTTGGGGCTTTCTCAGAAACAAAGGGTATCATAATCAATTTGAAGGTGATTGGATGATTATTCATCCAGAATCGGTGATGGTGGGCCGTGCCCTTACCGCTCAATATTTGCCGTTAAGGCCCGATTGGGATAAGGCTATCAAAATAGTCGGAGAAAAGGAAGGCCGCATAGGTTCCACCAATTCCTGGCCCATCGATATGCTGAAACCTGGTGATGTCTATGTGGCGGACGCTTTTGGTAAAGTGGTCGATGGCACCCTGATTGGGGATAATCTGGGAAATGCTATTTATGCGAAATCAAAAAATGGGGTGATTTTCTATGGTTCTGTCAGAGATATCGAAGGCTTGGAAAAAATAAACGGTTTTAATGGATGGATTAAAGGTTATGATCCATCTTATATACAGCAAATGATGCTCGGTGGTGTGAATCAACCCATTCGCCTGGGTAGAACAGTGGTGATGCCCGGGGACGCCATTTTAGCAAAAAAAGGGGGCGTCCTTGTAATTCCGCCTGCCTTGGTGGAAGAATTGGTGTTAAATGCTGAATTTATAGCCATTAGGGATGTTTTTGGAATCCAACGATTGAAAGAGGGGAAATATACACCAGGGCAAATTGACCGGCAATGGGATGATAACATAAAAAAGGATTTCCTATCCTGGCTCGACCAAAATCCGGATAAACTGAAAATGACCCGTGCGGAATTGGATGCCTATATGAAAGAAAGAACCTGGTAATTTTTTAAATTAATTAAAACTAATTTTATGCATACTCCTTCTCATAAATATTTACATAAATGGGGACTCTCTGAAAATATTTCTCCTGAGGTCGTGGAAGAGGCTAAGCCTCCTCAAAATGAAGATCGACGGAATTTTTTGAAAAAAGCAGGGTTAGGTGGCCTGGCTCTGGGTGCCTTTATCAAACAACCCTTTGCGCCAACCCTGGAGTATGCCATGCAAAAGGTGAATAAATCTTCTGCCCCAACTGATTTGAAAATTACTGATATGCGCTATGCAGTGGTGATGAACGGTTATGCCCGATGTCCAATTATCCGCATCGATACCAATCAGGGAATTTCCGGTTGGGGTGAGGTCAGAGATGGTGCCACCTGGAGATATGCCTTGTTTCTCAAAAGCCGGATTATGGGGATGAATCCCTGTAATGTGGAAATGATCTTCAAGAAAATAAAGCAATTTGGTTTTCATGGTCGTCAGGGAGGTGGTGTTTGTGCCGTGGAAATGGCGCTCTGGGATTTGGCAGGAAAAGCCTACGGTGTTCCGGCTTACCAAATGTTAGGCGGTAAATACAGAGAGAAAATCAGGTTGTATGCTGATACCCCCAGGTTGAACGATCCAGAGGTCTTCGCCGCAAAAATGAAAGATCGTATTGTTAATAAAGGTTATACCTTCCTGAAAATGGATTTTGGCCTGGAATCTTTGCATAAAATCCCAGGAACGATAGTGAATAGTAATTTTTGGGATATTAGCAAACAATGGGAAAATACCCAGATGACCTACGGTGGAACGGAACATCCGTTTACGCAAATTCAAATTACTGAAAAGGGCCTGGGGATTTTATCAGATTATATTGGTAAAGTCAGAGATGTCATTGGTTATGAAATTCCGCTGGCTTCAGATCATTATGGCCATTTTGACCTGAATAATGCCATTCGCCTCGGAAAGGCAGTGGATAAATACCGTCTCGCCTGGTTAGAGGATCTGGTGCCCTGGAAATTTACCGAACAATGGCGGGACATTTCTGATGCGCTTGAAACGCCTACCATCACAGGAGAGGATATTTATCTGAAGGAAGATTTTATCAAGTTGTGTGATGCACGGGCTGTTGATTTGATTCATCCAGACCTCGCTACCTCAGGCGGTCTGCTGGAAACAAAACGAATTGCAGATTATGCCGAGGAAAAGGGAGTAGCTATGGCGATGCATTTTGCCGGAACGCCTGTTTCTTTTGCTGCAAACTTGCATTGTGCCGCAGCAACCCAAAATTTTACCGCGTTGGAGCATCATTCTGTAGATTTGGATTATTGGGATAACCTAATCAAAAAAACAGATAAGCCATTGATTGAAATGGGATTTGCCCGTGTGCCTGAAGGCCCTGGCCTGGGTGTAGAACTTAATGAGGAGGAGGCTAAAAAACATCTCGATCCTGAAGATAATTCTTTTTTCAGACCTACTACCGAATGGGATAATATGCGCTCCTGGGATAGATTATGGAGTTGAAAAACAGATGAATATTTAAATATTAGGTGAAAGATTAAATTTTATGAAGGGGTATCAACGATAATTATTCGTGGGTACCCTTTTCATTATAAGACCTTAATTCTTTAATAAAGTGGGTTTTTATCCTAAAATTTTATCATCATTTAATAAAAAAAGTTTTATTTATTAACAAATAAGCGTTTAATACTGTTCTTTTGAATTAATTTTGTTTATTATTATTTTAAAATGAATATTCATTCTAATAGAATTAGTTAACATGCATTTATTTCGGATTATTTACGAATTCTTAATTTTCAAACTATGCTTAAAAATTTATCCACCTTATTTCTGTTGCTATTCGGACTTTTTCAAAGTTTGAACGCACAACAAACGGTAAAGGGAACCATCCTTGATGAAAAGGGAAATCCAATTATTGCTGTCAATGTAATTCTCAAAGGTTCTGGAACAGGAACGGTTTCTGACCTTGATGGAAAATACAGCATCCAGGTACCTAATGAAAACGCAGTGTTAGAGTTTTCATTTATTGGGTATAAAAGTAAATCCGAATCGGTCGGAAATCGCTCAACGATTGATGTTACCCTCGAAGAGGATGCAGAATTGTTAGATGAGGTGGTTGTCAGTGCCTTAGGATTTACCCAGAAAAAAGATCAAATGGGATCTACTTTTTCCACAGTTGCAACGCAAGACGTAGTTCGTTCAGGTGAAACTGGATTGATTAATGGTCTGGCGGGAAAAGCGGCTGGTGTCAGGGTCGCTCGTTCTAATGGTGATCCGGGTGCAGGTTCTACCATTCAGATTCGCGGAGCCAATACGATTACGGGCTCATCCAGTCCTTTGGTTATTGTAGATGGTGTGCCTATAAGCAATTCGACTATTTATGGCAACGGAAATGGAGGAACAGCTGCCGGCGTTTCTCAGCAATCAAGATTAAATGACATTAATCCGGCTGATATTGAGTCTATTCAGGTACTTAAAGGTGCGTCGGCAGCTTCCCTTTGGGGTTCAAGAGCGGCGAATGGCGTTATTGTTATCACTACAAAAAAGGGTAAATCTGGTAAACCAACCATTTCTTTCACCAGCTCTTTCTCTTATGATGAAATAAATCGCCGTCACCCTTTACAGGACAAATTTGGACAAGGTTTAAATGGTATTTGGCGTGCAACGGCCAGTCAGTCATGGGGAGATAAAATTTCTGCCCGCGCAGGTGGTCAAGATGTGTTTATTACAAATAGAGATCGTTTTGAGGCTCTTGATGGTACCGTTTATTATCCGGTGAGTAAGAAGAATTCGCAAGAGACTTTTAATGAAAGTAATTTTGATGCGGTTTTCCAGAATGGACATTTTCTTCAAAACGACCTATCAATCAGTGGCGGTACTGATAAATCCACTTTCTTCTTTAGTTTAGGAAATTTGAGCCAGGATGGTATTATAAGAGGGTCAGACTACAATAGAACCACGCTTAGGTTGAATAATCAAACGTTTTTTACTGATTGGCTGAGTATGTCCACACGTGCGGCTTACACCAAAACCACTTCAAACAGAGTTCAACAGAGTTCAAATATTGATGGTTTATATTTAGGATTACTTCGTAATTCTCCCGATTTTGATATTCGCGATTACAAAGGAACCTATTATAATACAGCGGGTCGTGCTTTTCCAAATGCACACAGAGCCTATCGTCGTCATTTAGGTTATCCACAGCCAGCTTACGGCAACCCTATTTGGGTGACAAATGATCAGAAAAACACTTCTGACGTTAATAGATTCTTAATGAATTCTGAGTTAAATATAGATCCATTATCATGGTTGAAATTCACTTTAAGAGGTGGATTAGATGCCTCAACCGATAATAGGGTTTATTTCTTTCCAAAGCTTAGTGCAGGAGCTGTAAATGGGGAATTATTCATGGATGATATCTCAGAAAATGAATTCAATTTTGATGCCATCGCAAAAGGGTCTTTCAATCTGGCAGATGGTATTTCCATGTTGGCAACCATAGGTTGGAACTATAATAATCAGAATAGAAATCTAAACTACACAAAAATTGTTGGATTTTTAGTTGATTATAGAGAGCCTATAACTGCGCTGAATACAAGTAATGATGCCTCTTCCGTAGAGCGAATCAGGCGTTATGTCAGGTCAAATAGAGGTTATAGTGTATTAAATTTCAATGTAAAGAATCAATTTTTCCTCAATGCGACTGCTACGATGGAGGCGGCTTCCTCTGTAGCAGGAAGTTTCTTTTACCCTTCTTTTGATGGTGCCTGGCAATTTACTCAGTTAGAAAGTTTCAAGGGAAACAAAGTGTTGAGTTTTGGAAAATTACGCGCTTCCTGGGGTAAAGTGGGTGTTCAGCCCCAACCACATAGAGCTCAAACTTTAGCAGAAGGTGGTATCGTTTATTCTTCTTATAGTGATCCTTTAAACTCTTCTCAATTTGGTGGTGGTTTTAGAATTAATAATAATCAGGGTAACCCTAATTTGAGACCTGAAATCAAAACAGAAACAGAAGTTGGTTTCGATTTACGTTTCTTTAATAATAAACTGGGATTAACTACCACATACTATCAAAATAAAATCGTAGACCTCTTATTTAATGTTTCTACGGCTGCCTCAACAGGTTTTACGTCTATTTACACCAATGGTGGTCAGATGGAAAATAGAGGTATTGAATTTGATGTAGATTATGACCTGATTAAAAAGAAGGATTTTGGCCTGAATATTTTTGGAAACTGGAATAATAACAGGAACAAGGTGATTGATATCTTAGGCGTTCAGTCTATTGATTTAACCTCTCAGTCCATTAGTTCCAGAGCCGTTCAGGGGCAACCTCTTGGTGTCCTTTGGGGTACCAGAGCTGTCAGAGATGAAAATGGTGCTTTTGTATTGGATAAAAATGGCTTTCCTCAACAAGCATCGACTCAAGGTGTCATCGGAAATCCTAACCCAGACTGGCGTGGTGCTTTAGGTTTGAGAGCTAACTGGAAGAGTTTGGCTATTAATCTCCTTTTTGAACATTCACAAGGAGGTGATTTTGCCGAAAGAACCCGCTTTATTTTACGCAATTTTGGAACCCATGCTGATGTTGGAAATGAAGTTACCCTAACTCAGGAATTAAAAAATGTTGCTGGAAAGGTTTTTCCAGCAGGAACAACGGTTAGAGGTAATATATTTGATTACGGAGCAGGTCCAGTACTCTTAGATCAAGCCTGGTACACCGGTCTTGGTGGTGGTTTAGGTGACGGTGTTATCAATGAATTGGCTATCTCTGATTTCACCTGGACAAGATTGAGAGAGGTGAGTCTTTCATACACCTTGAATACGCCCGCCTTCCGTCAGAAGACGAAATTGAGTTCTGTTGTATTTTCTTTAACAGGTAGGAATCTTTGGTTGAAAACGGATATCGTAGGTATTGATCCTGACACCAATCAGTTTGGTGTATCTAATGGTTTTGGTATCGAATATTTCACCAATCCAGGAACGCGTTCCGTTTTATTTACCCTTCAAATTACCTATTAATCAGTTAAAATATTAAGAATATGAAACAAATAAAATATCTCATACTTGCGGCTACTGTTTTATATAGTACTGCTTGTCAAGACCTAGTGCAGGGGATTAATGATAATCCGAATTCAGTTCCTATAGACGCTGTTTCTGCCGTTGGTTTTTTAACTGGTGCGCAATTATCCAATATTCAGGTTCAACTCGGTCATGAACAACGGATAGTATCTTCATGGTCAGGCCATTATGTCGGCTACCAAAATCTTTACAAGTCGTTATACGAATACGCTCTAACGTCTGCCGAGTCAAATGGTTTTTGGTCTTACACCTATCAGGGAGTTGTTAATCAGGTGCGTTATATTCGACAAACTGTTCCATCTGATAAGTTACTCGTGGGTATCGCAAAGGTGATGGAAGCACATTCAATAGGTACCCTAGCAGCTGCTTATGGAAATATACCTTATTCTGAGGCAGTTAATCCTGAAATTTCAGACCCGAAATTTGATAGTCAGAAGGCTGTGTTTGCGGCTCTTCAAACCTTACTTGACGAGGCTATCGCTGATTTGACTGCTGCAACAAAAAGGGTCATTGCGGAAGATCTTCACTATGCAGGTGACAATGCAAAATGGCTGGAAGCGGCCTATACCTTAAAGGCTCGCTATTTTACGTTGACAAAAGAGTATGATAAAGCTTTGGTTGCCGCTCAAAAGGGTATTTCCAAACCGGAAAATAACTTTTCATTCAAGCCTTTAGCATCAAATAATCTACAAGATAAAAACTTACTTTTCACTTTGTTTTCAGGCAGTAGAACGGGCGATTTAGGAAATAGAACCAGTTATTTAATTACTACTTTTTTAAATCCCGCATTAGCTACTTCTCGTAATAATGCTAAAACAAGAGAAGCGGCCAGAAGAAGTTTCTTATTACTCGATGATAGAAATGCTAATAATAATCTGGGTTTTGCTGCCATTACGGAACCAATGCCTATGATTACTTATGCTGAAAATCAATTGACTTTGGCTGAATGTGCTACCAGAACTCAGGGTTTAAGTGCAGGATTAACTTTTCTGAATGCTTACAGGGTTCAATTGAATGGTGCAAAGCTGTTTAGAAAACTGAATGCGACAGATGAATTAAAATATGATCCTTTAGTAGCTGCTGATTTTGAAGCAGGTGGATTAGAAAATGCGGACAAAATTGATCCTGCCAGAGCTTTACTTCGCGAAGTTATTGAAGAAAGATATATTGCTTTCTTTAACACATGGATGACCTTCAATGACTTAAGAAGATTGCGTAAATCAGAATCTGATATTTCAGTGAAAATTCCTTTCAATAGGACAACGGCAACAAGGCATCCGGAGCGGATTATTTATCCACAAAACGAATTGAATGCCAATTCCAATGCGGTTGAACCAGCGGAGGGATTATACTTTGTTCTCGAAGTGAACAAATAATTCATCTAAGGATTAAATAAAAAAGGAGGCTATCTAAAAAGATAGCCTCCCTTTTTTATGATAGGGTCCATATTTGAAATTTACCCCCTTTCACCTGGTTTTGAATCAGGATTTATTTCCCGCACCGTAGAGACGCGATGCTTCGCGTCTTCTCCCCGACAGGTCCATATTTGAAATTTACCCCCTTTCGCCTGGTTTTGAATCAGGATTTACAGGATTTTCAGGATTGCAGAGGACGTCCTCGGTTTGGGGGTAAGGGTCATTTGTAGAGGATTACTTTTTACCCTTCTTTCCGCCGATGCGTGACGCATCGGCGGAAAGCCAGGAAATGGATGCACCATTTAATAATAATCTTCTCACGCCATTCAACGACGTTATGGTTAATCCTGGAAATCCTGATTCAAAACCAATGGCTGCTTCGCGTGTAATTTCCAACGACGACAAGGTGTATGGGTGCCTGATGGATATTAGATTATTACATAAAATTACCGTAGAGACGCGATGCCTCGCATCTTCTCCCCGACAGGTTTTATAGTTGAAATTTACCCCCTTTCGCTCGGTTTTGAATCAGGATTTACAGGATTTTCAGGATTGCAGAGGACGTCTTCGGTTTGGAGTTAAGGGTTATTTGTAGAGGATTACTTTTTACCCTTCTTTCCGCCGATGCATTATGCATCGGCGGAAAGCCAGGAAATGGATGCACCATTTAATAATAATCTTCCTACGCCAACCAACGACGTTATGGTTAATCCTGTAAATCCTGATTCAAACCATTGGCTGCTGCGCATATAATTTCCAACGACGACTGGTTCTTACTCAATCTTAGCTTCTGCCGCTGCGTAGCTTGCTTTGAACCAATTTATAAGTACCTTTTTCTCTGCATCCGTTAGTTTAGCCTCCGGGTGCATCCAGGTATAAGAATTCATGGGCATTTCTCCGCTTTCAATGACCTCAAAGCCTTCTTCTAATTTATGTGCTGCCTTTTTTGCAGGATAAGTTCCAAATGCTGACATATTAAAATGCTTCTTTCCATCGTCAATATGGTGTTTTACCCAAAATGAAACAGGCGCTATGTAACTATACCAGGGATATTTGGTTTTATTGGAATGACAATCCTGGCAAGCTCTTTCCAGTAAATCGGCTACCTCAGCACTGGCGGGAACCAGGCTCAACAATTCCATATTAGGATCCGTTTCCTTATTCGTTTTATCTGTTTGGAAAAACTGTAGAATTACCAAAACGGCTAATAGCCCAAATCCGACCCATTTTAATTGATTTTTCATGGCTTTTGTTTGTAATTTAAGATGAAAGTAAACATTTGTAAAGTAATTTGAGTTTTAATGTTAATAAATTTTATGTGTATGATTGCGAAACTTTCGCAGGTTGGTAAATATTATCAGGTAGGCGATCAACGAATCACCGCATTAGAACCTACAGATATGGTTTTAAATGAGGGGGAATTATTGTTGATCATTGGACCCTCAGGTTCAGGAAAAACTACCTTGCTTTCTTTATTGGGCTGCGTTTTATATCCTTCTGTGGGGAAATTAGTGGTGGACGGAAATGAGGTAAATAATCTGAATGAAAAGGAATTAGCAAAATTAAGATTACATAAAATTGGCTTTGTGTTTCAAAATTTTAATCTGTTAGCGCCTCTCTCTGCAGAGGATAATGTACTTATGCCGCTTAAATTACAAGGAATCAAACAAGTTGATGCAAGGAAAAGGGTGGAAAAGGCATTGGAGTTGGTGGATATGACGGATAGGAGAAAAAACTTGCCCAAACAACTTTCAGGGGGTCAACAACAAAGAATTGCCATCGCCAGAGCCTTAGTAACCAATCCTAAAATGATTCTCTGTGATGAACCTACGGCTTCTCTGGACAAGGATTCTTTGGAGGTAGTCATGAATGAATTGCGCGCCCTTGCCGCTCAGGGAAAAGCAGTAGCTGTAGTTACGCATGATCCCAGATTGAAAAAATATGCCGACCGAATTGTTGAGGTCAAAAATGGTATCGTTTCTGAAATTCCTATCGATTAATTTTTTTACATCGCAAATAAATTTTTATGAAATATAATTTTCTTACGCTTGGTTCTCTGTTGCTCTTGTTAAATTTTTCTTGCGGAAATGATCCTGAACCTAAAAATGAAAAGGAAGAGGTGCTTAGAGATGAGATGGAGATTAATCAGATCGTTGGTATTGCAACCATCGAACCTTTAGAAAGGTTACGCACCCTCAATGCCGAAGTAAACGGTGTAGTAGCTAATGTTTTAGTAGTTGATGGTCAGCATGTTGAAAAAGGTGAATCTATTCTTGTCTTGGACAGTCAAATTGAAAATGCTCAATTAGCTCAGGCTAAAAGTAAATTAGGCACCCAAAAAGCGGCTATTTCCTTTGCCGAAAAGTCTTTGCAAACCAAAGAAATCCAATTGAAAAAAGCCTATACTGACCTGAAAAGGGATAAAAAGTTATTGGACGGGAATGCCATAACCTTACAGGCTTATGAGAACACCCAATTTCAGGTGGAACAAAATGAAAAATTAGTTCAAGAGGCTATCGCCACTGTAGAACAACAGGAAATAAAAATTAATGAGTTAACGGCCGATGTTGCTTATTTTAGTACCCTTCAACAGCGTAGAAATGTGAAAGCCCCTTTGTCAGGGACCTTTCTTTCGGTGAGCGTTCGCACAGGAACTTATCTCACAAATACCACTCCGCTGGGTGATTTTGCCCCAGACGGTGTTTTGATGGCGCTATCAGAGGTAGATGAATTATTTGCCGGTAAAGTTAGCGTTGGGCAAGATGCATGGATTCGTAATCAGGGTGATACAGAGATTATAGCCAAAGGAAAAATCGTTTTTGTTGGTAATTATTTAAAGAAGAAGTCGCTTTTTAGTGGGAAACCTGACGACCTGGAAGATCGTAGAGTCCGTGAGGTTAGGGTTGAACTGGGAGATAAGGCCAATGTACTTATTGGTGCCAGAGTGGAATGCGTCATACAACTTAAATAATTCAACAAAATAGCACGCAATGTTAAAAACGGCCTTACAATTTATATGGTATGATAAACCAAAATCGATTGGTGCCCTGGCAGGTACTATTTTGTCGGTTTTTTTGATTGGTCAGCAAGCTGGTATTTTTATTTTTCTTACCAATGCTATGGCTGCCTATGTCCGGCTTGCTCCGGAATATATCTGGGTGGTGGACAGTAAAACAACCAATTCAGGCGCCTTAACCCCTTTAGATATAAGAGTAGGGAAAGAGCTGGAAAGTATTGAGGGCGTTTATAAAGCCTATCCCATTGTTCTGGCAGCCGGTTCAGCAAAGTTTTCCAATGGAAAATCTTCTGGCATGAATCTTTTTGGTGTCCAATATCCTGAATTTGCAGGTTTCCCAAAATCTATTCCCTCCGATAATCCCGCCCTTCTAATTCAGGATGGCGCTATTTTTACAGATTTTTTTGATAAAGAAGCCTTGGGTGGGGTCAATAAGGGCGATTATTTTGAATTAAATGGTAAGAAGGTTTTTATAGCGGGAAATACGAAGGGTTACCGTACTTTTGGTGGCGTCGTCGGTTTCACGACCATAGAAAGAGCCAGAGCTATTGGAAATATACCAAATTATAAGGTCAGTGCTTATCTGGTAAAGAAAAATCCTAATATTTCTGAAGCCCAGGTCATTCATTTTATTAATAATAATTTGAATGGGGTTAAAGCATGGGGTAGTGCCGATTTTAGAAAGGAAACGGTTTTCACCGTGCTTTCTTCCAGCGGTATTGCTATTTCTTTCGGTACACTCATCATTTTTGCTTTAATCGTCGGCTTTGTCATTATTGGTCTGACGCTATATTCCGCAGCAGTGGATCGGCTTCGCGATTATGGAACGCTTAAAGCCATTGGTGCCACCAACGGGTATATTGCCCGCTTGATTATCACCCAGGCTATGATTTTTGGTGTCGTTGGATTTGCCATTGGATTTTTCCTCGTAAACGGCTTCAAAAATGGCATAGCCAATGCAGGTACTATTTTTGAATTTCCATTTTGGCTGGAACTCACTTTCTTATTGATTACTCTTTTTATTGCCCTTTCGGGAAGTCTGTTCGCTGTTAAAAGAATAACAGGATTGGAACCTTCTGCCGTGTTTCGTGGCTAATCCTTTAATTTTATTTTCTATGAACCATTCTATATACCTTCTTTTCTTTCTTCTTTTTTGCTCTTCCATTCAGGCGCAAGATGTTAAGTCCCTATCGTTAACAGAGGCACTTGATCTGGCTATCAAAAACAGAAAGGAACTCACTATACAACAAATTAAAGTCGATCAGGCTCGGGCAGATATTAATATTTTAAATGCCAGAAGGTCTCCCCAGATAAAAGCAAGTGGTGATGTCAGATATAATCCGGTGCTTCAAACAAGTATTATTCCTGGAGCTGCTTTTCAAACAGGTGCTACACCAGGTGAAGATAGGGAAATTCAGTTTGGTACCCGCTTCAATGCTTTGGTCGGTGTTGAAGGTAGCTATCGGTTGGTAGATCCTACGTTTAAGACAGATGTTGATCTTGCAATGCAAAACAAAGAATTGACAGCATCTAATGGGGAAAAGGAAAAAATAGAGATTCAATTTCAGGTGACTAAAAGTTTTTTTGAAGCATTGTTGCAAAAAGAAGCTATTCAGATTAGTAAAGAACAATTAAAAAAAGCGGAGTATTGGATGGAAATTGCCCAGGTCCAGTCTGCAAATGGTACCATTCTGCCAAATGATTTATTGAAATTTAAAAGAGATTTGGCCGTCGCAAAAAGTAACCTGGAGATTTCAGAAAGGCAGTATCATCAGCGATGTAAAGAAATAGCCTACTTTACCGGCCTTCCCGTGGGGAGTGAAGTTGAACCCTTGGGCGATTTGAAAAATCAAGTTTCTTCAAATAGCACGGATGCTTTACCATCTGATGATATTTTAAAAAGACCTGAATTGCTTCAAACAGGATTGGCCATGAAAATAGCTTCCTTGAATCAATTAAAACAAGAGCAAATAAATAAACCCGCGGTCGATTTTTATACCAATGTGAATGCCCAGCATTTAAGTAATGATTTTGCCGTATGGAATCGTTGGTTTCCTTTCGTTTTTGGCGGTGTCCGCATGCAATGGAATTTGATGGATGGTGGACTGAAAAAGAAAAATCAGGAGAAATATGCATTAGAATACAAATGGCAATCGGTGCATTTGGAAAAATTACAAGCCGACTTTTCTTATGAATGGTTGACCGCGCAAAATGATTACGTATTGGCTTTAAAAAATATAGCCATACAAGATGAAAACATCGCCCTTTCTAATCAAATTCTTCAGAATGATGAATTAAAATTTAAAGAAGGCGCCGGATTAGTGACTACCTTAAGGGAAAGCCAACTTTCACTCAAAGAAGCGAATCAGTTGAAATTATCCTTTCAGGCAGACGCCTGTCAAGCCAGATTAAGAATGATGAGAGCTGCGGGTAAAATTATTCCTTAGACTTTCAAATATATTTGACTGCGATATAAGAGCCAGGTAAAGAAAAATATAACCCCAACATTGAAGAGGGCAAATCCTAAAGATGCGTTTTGTGCTGAAAAATAAGGTACAAACAGGCTGTCATATAGCCAGGTTCTTAGAGAAATCATTTTTTCAGGTTCAGATCCTGCCCATTTTATAGCACTAATCAGTTTAGCAAATAAGCCAGATAACACATACGCAAACAGGGCGTTAGTTCCGAAAATACGGAATGGGCGACCCCACGATGTCCAGTATTTCACGTCCACAATATAATAGATGGCCGCTAAAAAGAGTTGAGCCAGTCCTCCCACATATAAGACATAAGAGCTTGTCCATATTTTCTTGTTAATGGGAAAGGCAACATCCCATAGCAGTCCTAATCCTACCAGTAGCAATCCACAAAGCGCTAATTTCCCCAGTTTCTCTTGCCAGGATTGTTGTGCTTTTAGCCATATTCCCGTCCAAACGCCAATCAACCCAGTAACAATGGCGGGTAAAGTGCTGAGAATTCCCTCCGGATCCCAGGTTTTTGCTTGTCCCCACAGGTGGTTTTCAGTCAAAAGGAATCGGTCCAACCAAGCGCCTAAATTGGTTTCGGCATCAAGATTGGGCGCTGTGCCACCGGGAACGGGCACCAGCGTTAGGAGCGCCCAATAACCTAAAAGGAGAGATATACCGAGTAAAATTTGAGTTCTGATAGAGAAAGACAGATAAATAAGGGATGCGGCAAGGTAAACTAAAGCAATTCGTTGTAAAACCCCGGGAATCCTTAGGTTACTCCAATCGTAGTACATTATTCCAATGATAAATAGGCAAAATGCAGTGAAATAAGCAACGTATTTCCAATTCTTATTCGTCTTCTTTAGCTGTGCGTCGTCCGATGCCTGAATAAAAACAGCAGTCATAAAGAAAAATAATAAGACATAATGGATATAAAGTACACTTTCAGGGCCGCTTTCAACGTATCTGAAATTTGGAAATAGCGCCATAAAAAGACCTAAAGCGAAAATAATGGCAGATCTGGAATTGATTTTCTTCGTTAGCCCGGAACCATTCACACCAGCCTCTTTCCTTGCGCCTAACGCAAAAGGTATGGCAACGCCCAGGATGAATAAAAAGAAGGGGAAAACCCAATCGGTTGGGGTACAGCCATGCCAGTCAGCATGTAAAAGAATGGGGTAGGAATTGGTCCAGTCCCCCGGATTATTAACCAATATCATGCAGGCAATAGTGAGACCCCTGAAAATATCTAACGCGTTAAGTCTTTTACTGAAATCCATCTTTCGTTTATTCGTTTTTCTTTAAGATTAATAGGTGTTTTTGGCCATTTTAGTCGGTCAATTCCCCTTCTTTAGCAGGTAGGGTTACTGTTCTGCTCTTTCTTCCAGAAGAAGTAAAAGTGGCAAATTTCACTAGGGCACCTTTTTTTAGCGTAATGGGCGACGTATAAACCTGACTATTTGAAGCAGGTTCCTTTCCGTCCAGCGTGAATCTCACCTGCAAACCAGGAAAAGGGGTATTAATGGAGAGTTTATCATCGAGTATTTTGGCACCTGGAGGAGGCACTCTATAAGTATAGCCACCAAAAATATAATCCAGTTTGGCCAGTTCCTTTTGTCCTAGTTTATTGGCAAATATTTCCCAGTCGGCATTTAATTGTTGCTCCCTTTCCGGTGAAAATCGTTTTGCTTCCCATGCTGCTTCGGTCGTCCAGGCTCTTTCTGCCAGTCCTAATAATTTGGGTAGGGTATAATAGAAAACCATGTCACTGGTTTTTACCGTTTCGGTCCACAACTGTCCCTGAATACCTTTGATGTGTTTTTTGCCTTCGGGTTTCAGCCATTCCATGGTATTTTCCCATTGGGTAATAGGCATGTCATTGCCCAGATTATCTTTTAAAACGGCGGCAAACTGATTATTTGGAGAAAATCGCCAGGCTGTTTTGGTATCCACATATCCTCCCCATATTAAACCAGGTTCGGCAGGATGCCCATCGTAGGCAAGGTCAAAATATAAATTAGTTACATTAGATAATACTACATCGTACCCTGCATTGGCCAAACGATAAGAAAGATTTACCGATTCTCCCAGGCTATTCCAGACGTAGGCCAGGAAACCATCTTTTGTAAATTTAGGATTAGGTTCATAGCTGAATCCTGTTGGATTTTTTGGGATCCTTATTAAAGCAACTTCTTCCCAACCAGCTAATTGAATACCTCTTTCATCCAGCATTTTATCAAGTCGGGTCAGAAAATACTGGGTAAGCACGTCTTTTGGATTCCCTTTTGGTAGCTGAGTCAGTAAATCGAGGCAGGAAGGAGATCCTTTCCAAACACCTTCAGGCACTTCGTCACCGCCAACATGCATGGTTTTAAGTGGTACCCCGGCATCCTGGTACATTTTAATGATCTCGTCAAATATTTTACCTATAAAAGTATAGGTAGATTCCTTACAAACGTCCAGCACATTGTCCGGATAATTTTGTACGGAACGATAGGCAGACTTATCATTTGGGGTAAATAATCTGTATTGTTCTGAAGCTGACTTATTTCCATCTAATTGAAGTCTTGCCTGACGAGCTTCCATACTTTTAATGGCGGCACGAGCATGACCAGGTATATCCACTTCTGGAATGACCTTAATATGACGCTCTCTGGCATATTTCAATATCTCAATAAAGTCATTCCGGGTATAAAAACCAGTTCCTGACGAATTATCGGCATCGGGCAAAAGACCGGAACCGTATGAAGGCTGCAGGAAGGATTTTTCATCCATTGAATAGCCTCTTTTTGATCCAAAGACGGTTAATTCTGGTAAGCCAGGTATTTCGATTCTCCATCCCTCATCATCGGTAAGATGAAAATGAAAAGTATTCATCTTATAATGCGCCAAAATATCCAGTAAATGCAAAATGGTTTTCTTGGAATGAAAATTTCTGCCTACATCCAGATGATAACCTCGGTATTCGTAGCGGGGAGCATCTTTTACAAGCAGGCCAGGCAATGAAAGCGAAGTATTTTTCTTTGCAAATGCATCGGATGGTAAAAGATGAATCAAGCTTTGGATACCGTAAAAAACCCCCTGTGCATCTTTCCCAATAATTGTGATCTGATCTTTATTAATTTCAAGTTGGTAGGCACCGGACTTCTCCATACCCGATTCATTTCCTATTTTAAGGGAAATCGTATTATTGGTTCCACTTGCTTTGGAAAATAATGGATCCAGGAAGTTTTGGAGATATGCTTTTTCATTTTCGAGCCCTTTTCCTGCTATAATTTTTGAATTCCCGGAAAGGGAAAAGGAACTGCCTTGTAAAGTGGTGGACACAGGGGTAGGTAAAATAAGGGGTAATTTATCGGCGGACAATAAAGATATCCCAGCTTGCTGATCAAAGCGCCAAAATGCGTCGGGCAAAGGCTTGTTGTCCTTTGGTGAAAGCTGAAATTGCTCTTTTCTTTTAAAAGGGAGTATTTCTATAGGTACAGGATTTGTTTTTTCCACCCCATTTTCATCTTCATAAACGAGGAAGGCACCTTGTGGAACGGCTGAATAATTAAAAGTTACCCCTTCTATGGAAGTATAAGGAAAATTCTTTTTCTCGCCCGCATTTAATCCGGAGAAAGAAGGGTCAGGCTCTATTTTGTATAATTCTCCCACAACATTGGACAAACGCAATCCTTTTAAAGAGGAAGCTTCAGGAATAGGTCCGGTAATCTGATTAAAATAAATAGCCCATTTTTTCGAAGGAAGAGGGATAGAACCTTTATTGTTCAATTGAATTTCTCCTTTTCCGGGTACATCGCTAATGGCATTATTATGATGTTTCCATATAAGTTCAATTTGGATATAATCGTCTGATTGTGATTTATTTCCACCGCAGTTGAAAACCATAAATCCAAGGATAAGAGAATAGAGAAAATAGTTTTTTAGCATAAAAAATGATTTATAATAAGTTAAATTAAAGAAAATCTTTGTATTACCGGCTAATTTTTGAAAAAATAGGCAATAAATTAGTTTAATTTGATGAAAAATAAGACGATATGTTTGAAAAGCTAATCCCCTACGACGCTGCCTATATTATTTTAGACTCCTATATTAATTATAATCATGTATTCAAGCGGATAACGAAGAGGGCAAAAATTAGATTTGAACAACGGGATTGGGTAGGTATTCAGGATGACGCAAAGTTCAGGATGACCATTTATCGTACGTCAGTTGGTGAGACTACGCAGAAGTTACTGAATTTTTTAGGAAAGGAGAGAAATACGCATGAAGTTTGGATACAAATAAAAGAAATGTTCCTGGAGGAGATCTTTAACTTTAACACCAGAAATATTGCAGAAACGTATTTTAATTCCATTTACAGGCACAGTCATATTGGGTTAGGAGCCGATGAGGACCTCATGTTTGTCAATGCGACGGGAACGTATAGGGAGTTTCGTTCTGCCATCCCTATTTATCATACTTTTTATCTGGGATCCCATTTTGAAAATACTTTACAGCAGCTTTTTTCCTGTTTTCCTTTTGATGCGCAAATGGCAAATCTGGAACGGGACGTATTTTATATTGCGGAGACCATCAGGCGTAAATTAGGTACCTACAAGCGTGATTTCCGGCATATTCGTCTGGAAGTTTTAAAGTCAGTTTTTTATAGGAATAAGGGGGCATACATTGTAGGAAGAATGTATCTGGATGACAGGATTCATCCATTTATCATACCCTTAGCTCATGAGAATGAAGGAATATATGCCGATTCCCTTTTGTTGGACCCCAATGATATTAGTTCCATTTTTAGTTATAACAGAGCTTATTTTTTGGTAGATACGGACATTGCCAGTGAAATGGTCGATTTTTTAAAATCTATCATGCCATCAAAAAGTTTAGGGGAATTGTATAATTCTATAGGTTTTGAAAAACATGGCAAAACCGTTTTGTATAGAGAATTATTGCGTCATCTGGATGCATCGGCAGATAAATTTGTTGTGGCTCCAGGTGTGAAAGGAATGGTTATGACCGTATTTACCCTTCCTTCCTACTCCATGGTTTTTAAAATGATTAATGATAAATTTCGGCCTCCAAAAATGGTGACAGAGCAGGAAGTTAAATCAAAATATGATCTTGTATCAGCTCACGATAGGGTAGGTAGAATGGCGGATAGCCACATGTTCGAAAATTTAACGCTGCCTTTAAATCGGTTTGATCCGGAACTTATTGAAGAGTTAAAGAAAGAATGTGCATCGAAAATTAGAATCAATCAAGATACTATCGAAATTAAACACATGTATATTGAGAAGAAAATGATTCCTTTAGACATGTATTTGAAATCTGCAACGCTTCAAGAAGCAGAAGATGCCATTGCAGATTATGGCCGGGCCATCAAAGACATGGCTGCGGTAAATATATTTCCCGGCGATATGTTGTTGAAAAATTTCGGTTTGACCCGATTGAACCGGATTGTCTTTTACGATTATGACGAAATTGTCTTTTTAACGGATTGTGTGTTCCGTAAAATTCCAGAACCCAGAAGTTATGAAGACGAGTGGGCTTCAGAACCTTGGTATTCCGTGGGAGAAAATGACATTTTCCCAGAGGAATTCTCTAAATTTTTGATTGGCAGGTTGGATGTCCGAAAAATGTTTTTAGAAAAACATGCAGACTTGTATGATGTAAAATATTGGCAGGATGTGCAAGAGCGGCTTCGAAACGGAGAAATAGTTACCGTTTTTCCTTATCGAAAAAGATTGCGGTTTAAAAATCAATTCGGAAAGGGGATTTTGGATGGAACTGCGCAGAAAGCATTAGACGAAAAGGAGACGGAGTGGCCGGAAAATAAGTGGATGTAGAGACGCGATGCTTCGCGTCTTCTCCACGTGGGGGTTTTGACGCGGTGTACGCAGCGTTCAGGCGCAGTGTTTCGCGGTGTTTTTTATTCCTAAATGTACCAAATTGTAGGGGCGAATTGCATTCGCCCTCTCATGATACAGAGGCATTTCCCTATTTGCGGTACAATGACGTTAGTTGCCGTTAGGTCATTCATCTCATCAAGTTTCAATATAAATTTACCCCTAACACCCGGTTTTGAATCAGGATTTACAGGATTAAAAGGATTACAGAGGACGTCGTCGATTTGGGTATGATGTTTATTTGTAGATGATTACTTTTCACCCTTCCTTTCGCCGATGCGTAAGGCATCGGCGAGAGGCTTCGATATGAAAGCACCGTTTAAATTAATCTTCCGAATCAAACCAGAGACGTTATCATTAATCCTGGAAATCCTGAAAATCCTGATTCAAACCAATGGCTGCTGCGCCCGTAATTTCTTGTGGAAATTGTGGAGGTGGTTGTTTTTTGGGAATATTTCACGTAAATAATTTTGAATCAAGATTTAGAGGATTAAAGAGGACGTTTTCGTTTTAAATTTGAGGGTTATTTGTAGAGACGCGATGCTTCGCGTCTTTTCCCCAACGATTACATTTTCAGGATCTGCCAATTATGACGTATCTTTAAGGAAATATTTTGGAATGGCCCTAAAAAATCTTCCCTTAGGGATAAGTACATTAAGTTTTTTATTGGAATCGAATTGCATTTATGTTGATAAGACAGAATATGCATTCAATCTTATTAATACGCCTGGTCGTTTCTTTCTATCTCGTCCACGCCGTTTTGGAAAGAGTCTGTTTGTGGACACGCTTAAGGAGATTTTTGAAGGAAATCAAAAGTTATTTGAGGGGCTGTATATTTACGACAAATGGGACTGGACTAAGAAATATCCGGTGATTAAACTTGATTTTGCAGCTGGGGGAGGGAAAAGTCAGGAAGAACTGGATATAAGGATTCTGGATATGTTGGAAGAAAATGGGGAACGCTTAGGTGTTCAATTTGATTCACAGGATTTAGCTGGAAAATTCAGGAAACTTATTTCAAGAGCTGCAGCAAAATATGGACAAAGGGTAGTTGTATTGGTTGACGAATATGACAAACCCATACTTGATAATATAAATAATACTCAGGTTGCCCGCGAAATAAGAGATGCACTGAAGGCCTTTTACGGTGTGCTGAAGGAGCAGGACGCCAATCTGCAGTTTATATTTATGACAGGGGTAACCAAATTTTCTAAAGTAAGCCTGTTCAGTGGACTGAACCAGTTGATAGATATCACTATTGACGAAGAATTTTCTTCCATTTGCGGTTACACGGACATGGATCTTCGCGAACATTTTAGTGAATACCTCGCTGGCAGTGACCCTGAGGAGGTTAAACGATGGTATAATGGTTATAGCTGGACGGGTCCCAATGCCGTTTACAATCCCTTTGATATTTTGCTGTTTATCAAAAAAAGAATGGTTTATCAAAATTATTGGTTTGAGACGGGGAGTCCAACCTTCCTTATCGAGCTGTTTCGGAAAAACCAATATTTTTTACCTGATTTAGAGAATATTGAGGTTTTTCAGCGCACTTTAAGTTCTTTTGAGATTGAATCTTTAAATCCTATAACGCTATTATTTCAAGCTGGTTATTTAACCATTGAAAAAACGTTTATTGAGCGAGAGAAACTCGTATATCGTCTTAAGATACCTAATCAAGAGGTTCGACTGGCTTTGAATGACTATTTTATCGAAGATTATACCGGTATTTCATCTGATTTGAAAAGCAGGCAGGGTGACCTGTATAATGCCTTGTCAACTGGAAATCTGGCATCGTTTGAAAAGCTCATTCATACCCTTTTCGCCGGGATCCCCTGGCGCAATTTCACCAATAACGACCTGGCCAATTTCGAAGGTTACTATGCCTCGGTTCTCTATGCTTTTTTCGCTTCGCTCAATGCACAGATTATCCCAGAGGATATTACTAATCGTGGTC
>JAFMBH010000161.1 GCA_017858735.1 Bacteroidota bacterium | reverse complement strand
GCAGATGTAGCCTTATTCAGCTATTTGAATTTGATTATTTAGTAATTCTACATTGAAATTAACTTTCGCTCTTAATGCTCCAAAAACTTTCAAAATTGTTTCCATTGTCACGTTGGTTGTATTGTTTTCAAGCTTTGAAATTTGGGCTCTTTGAACGCCAATTAATTTCCCCAATTGTTCTTGAGTTAATTTTCTTTCAAGTCGAACTTTGCGAATCATTTCACCCAATATTTCAAGTTGTAATTCTTGTTCATAATGAGTTCTTTTTTCCGTCCCGATTTCGCCAATAAATTCGTCTTTTATTTGGTCGAAACTAAACATTTCTAATTCTTTATTTTTTGTTGCCATGATTTCTTTTGTTTTTTAGTTCAACATATTTTAATCTAATTTTTTCCGCTTTTTCAATTTCCTTTTCAGGTGTCTTATCCGTCTTTTTGATGATTCCGTGTGTTGTCAAAACTAAAGAGTGTTCAGGATCGGTCTTATCCCAAAATGCAAAAATTCTGTAATGAGTTTTATTATATAATGTTCTAAATTCCCATATTTCTCCTTGAAGTTTTTTAAATAAATCATTATCCCATTTTACTTTTGCCTTGTCAATATTGAAAATGACTTTGTCTCGACTTTTTTCGTCTAAGAGAAATAAAAATTCACGCGCTTCTGTTAAGAAGATCACATCAAATTTATTCATTCATTTCAATTTATTTGTTTCCATACAAAGATACAAACTTTTTTCAATTCCTACTGGTAAAATGTTTTTTCATTTACTAGAATGTCCACGGTCTATTTCTGCTAACTCCCTTATACCCGAAACGATCTTTCGTTTGGTCACCCATTTTGGTATGTATTAGCGAAGGTTTGTTTCGTTTAAATAATTCGCTAATTGTTACCCAAATGGTAACGGATAAAGAGCATTGGTAAACTCTTTTCTGTAAATAGGTTCTCTGGCTCAGTTTGCCCCGGATTTAGTGGCTCAGTTTGAGGTTCTTCATCACTTTTGGTGAATATTTTTTTAGGCTCACATTCTTGTTAATAAAACCTTTTTTAGTAAAGATTCCAGTTAATATTGTTCCCGGTTCTTGGTCATTCCTATTTTTTTCTTTTTAATATCTAGGTATGAATTTTTACCAAAATAAACGAAGATCCCACTTTAACCCGGAATATGCAACCCAAACTTTAAACTTTGTTTAATAGAGTATCATTTCCCTAAAGTACTGCTCTTAAAAGAGCTATTTGAGCCAGGTGTTTTTTAGGATTTTCAGCGATTAACCGCTCGACATTCATTAACTTCCATTGAACAGCCGGAAAATCTTTGAAGTCATAAATATGCCAATTTGGTTTTCCCATCTCAATACTCAAGAGAAAAACCTTATCAGTATTCGTTAAGGCTTGATGAATTGTTTTTATCAATAGACTGCGTACTTCTTCGTATTCATCATAACTGAAGGGCTCATTAGTCATGCCTAAGAATTGTTTTTCAAAAACCCCACGTTGATCTTTGTTATGCGGTTTTAACATTTCTGCAATGGGACGGTTAGAACAGATTAAATAGAAAATAAATCCCTTTTTTATTATTTCAGAAAACGGCTCTTTTTTTAGCATATTGCTAATATCGAATAAATCTCTGGGATGTTGCCTATCGAGCGCGGCACAGATCTTTCCTCCAAATAAATGACCTTTTTCCACCACTTGCATTTCGCAGAATAATTCAAATTCTTCTTGGGCTTGTATACATAACTTTTTATACTCTGGTACTGTATAACATCCTCTCTTTATTTGATTGACTTCTACTTTTACAAAAGCCTTTTTATTTGTAATTATAAGTTTAGATTCTCGTTTTTTGTGTTCCACAGACATTTCTGGATATGCCTGTTCCAATGCACGTTTTATAAAATCCAATGATTGTTTGATGCTTGTAAGTGAAGTATCTCTATCTTGGATGGGAATATAGGTTAAATCTACATCAACAGACAATCGAGGCATATTAAATTGAAACAAGTTAATAGCGGTACCTCCGTGTAAGGCAAAGTTCTTTTCCTTACTTACAAAAGGTAAAATCGTCAACATTAATTTTACCTGATCTTTATACTTCTGGTAACTCATAATCCTCTAAATCTTTGGATACCGTTATTTGATATTGAGGAACATATACCCCTTTTTTTGCGAAACTCCGTTTTCCTTTTCCTAAATCAATTTTTTCTTTGTTTAAAAATTTCACCCATTCGTGGTCTGATTTTTCCGCTAAATATAAAAATAGTCTTTTTACTTTCACCGAAGTACAGTTTTCTAATAATTGCTGCACCTGATTAGGTACCAAATTGTTTAAACCCTCCATCAATTCATAACACTCATATAGACTTATTTCTTTAGGCATCAGATACAAACATTCCATCATTGCTCTTGCTGGCGATGAAACCAATAGGCTGAAGTTTTTATGTGAAAATTCTGTCATTCCCAGTGCTGGAGGCAAAAAAGAGGAGGTGTAAAAACATATCTGTTGCTCCCATCGGTATTTTTTAAACCAAGTGGGTAGATTTTCTTTTTCATTTCCAAATAAATATAGCACTTGTTGGTTCATTTCTAAATAATGGGCACGGCCTAACAAACCCAATGCTGTCTTTGCTCCCGGATGAACTGATAATTCCAGTTGCTTTTGTAAAGTACAAACCCCACCAAGATAATCAATTGGATCATTGTATCTTTTTACTGCTCCATTTCCAAAGGTTGCTAACCATTTGCTGTTTTTATAATTCCTTATGAGTTCTGGGCTATAACCCTGTTGACTAAGCCAATGGCTCGCCAAAACTACACCTGAAGGTGTCTTTTGCAATAAACGGTTTATTTTAGTCGAATTACCTGTATTCATTGTACTTTTATTTTCACTACAATAAACAAATATAAGAGTAAAGTTTGAATTGAATCAAAATAATGTATTAATTATGCATTTTTTATTTTCAAAACAAACAGTGGATAATCTGGTTGCCATTGGGTTCTTCGTCGATTTTGGTGAATACTTAAATTTTATTAGGCTCATATTCTATTTCAATCACACCCATTTCAATGAAGATTCCTGTTAAAATTAGCCGGTTCTTGATCATTCCTATTTTTCAAATTAAAACCGAATAAGAAATTTTCACCAAAAGTGACGAAGAACCAATTTCAGCCGGATTTTAAATTCTCTCAATTTCTTGAGCCACATGTCGAATTCTATTGTTTTTTCAATTAGATAAGAATGTATTCACTTAGATACACTTTTACAAGTTTTAAGTCGTATTACTCTCGGAGTTTGGTTTTTCAATGTCCTATAAGAGTTTGCAGCTACCCGTAGGGCGGGCGATTCACCACAAATGTTGATTAAAAGTACAATGTTTGAGCAACCACAAATCTGTCTTTGGAACACAAAACACCGCCTTTGGGGTAGGTGCTGTTAGGTGCTCGTACCTTTTCATGCGAATACCAGATCTTCATTCTCAAATCTAATTTCAGGCTTATTTAATTGATTCAGGGAAGTCCTTATTCTAACTCGATCTTTTTCAGATATAATTGTTGGGATCAAATATTCTAATTTTATTCCAAATAGTCTGTGCAATATTATTAAATCACGCATGCTAAACGGACTTACTCCATTCATTAGTTCAGACATATAGGTCTTTCCATGACCTAGTATTTTTCCTAATTCCTGTTGTGTAATTTTCAGTTTATCTAAATTTTCTTTGATTGCATTCTTCCTGTTTTCCAGGAAAACTCTCTCTTGCTCTGCAATAAATTCAGCGTTATCGCTTTCTTTTATCTTCTGCTCATCAATTGCTGATTCTTTTGACCAATTTGTTTTCTCGTATTGTTTAATAATTGATCTAAGTCTCTTGCGAGATTCCATTAATTCTGGATTATCCTTTGCAAGTAGGCGTAATTTATTATCCAGAATTGAAGCTCTTTCGAGATCTAATTCATTTGTCAGCTTTCCTGCTTTCAAAATACTTTTCAAATCCGCTTGCTCTTTCATGTTTTCCTCCTTTAATTGATTAAACCTTGATTATTTAACCATTTCCTTATTGTGCTTTTGTTGTTCTTGAAAGTTGTTTCATATTCATCATGACTACCACACCACACAATAGTGGCTTCGCCATCGTCTTCAAATTCAATTAGAATCATCACTCTGTGAACTTGTATGTTAAATAGGTAGAATCCATCATTATGAACTAAGTCTGCATCTGGTCTGATTTTCTTTAGTTGTTGTTGGTTAGAGCAATCCTTATTTTCAAGATCGTCAACTAGTTGATCAATCGACTGAATAAGTAAAGTATTTCCTCGGTTTTTTCGACTCAACTTTTCAAGTTTACTCTTTCCAGTTATTTCCATAGCGATACAAAGATAAAAAAGTTCGGTAAATATCCGAACATTTGAAAAATATTTTTTGGAATTCGTATCTCAGGCATGACACCTAACTCCCTTATACCCGAAACGATCTTTCGGTTGGAATATGCTATGGTTTTATACATCCTATTTTTTCATTTTTTGTTCTATCACTTTCAAACTTTCAAGATAGTTTTTTTTCTACTTCGCTTAGTGTGTGGCTATTTTTTTATTGATACGATATCCCAAAGCAATAATCATATCAAGATTATAGTAATCTAACGCTCGTTCTACTTCTCTTTTACCTT
>JAFMBH010000211.1 GCA_017858735.1 Bacteroidota bacterium | reverse complement strand
TACTTACAACTTTTGCAGCACCAATCGAAAAGGTTTCGCTGACTGATAATGTCGCAACCTTTCAGACAGTAGGCATCCATGAGTTCACCGAAGGACAATCAGTTGTCATCGCTGGATGCGGATCACCATTTAACGGCACTCGAACAGTCAATGCTGATGTCGATGCGTACACATTTACAGCAGACATCACTAATGCCGATGTTATCGAGCGATATGTCATTCCTAGCGGATCCGCAACACTTACAGGCGCTTCAACGTATGTTGGAGTTGCAGCGGTCGAATCCGCAATCATCGTAGTTTCAGTTGAAGTATTCCAATCTCGTACTGCTCCAGGCGGACAGATTGAAGGATTAGATTTTGCACCGTCGCCATACAGGATGGGGCGCAGCTTATTCAATCGCGTCGTGGGTCTGTTAGGGCCTTACATCGATGTTGAGACGATGGCTCAATAATGCCAAGCACAATTCTTTCAGCAGTTCGTACACCTCTTGCCACAGCTTTATCTGGAGTTACTGCCAACATATTTAGTTATGTGCCAGAGCAAGTCCCAGTACCGGCTGTTGTTCTCGTCCCGGATTCTCCCTACATGGAGTTTGAGACAATCGGCAAGGGTACCTTTCGATGCAAGTTGAATTATACGATTACTTGCTGCGTTGCTTACAACAGTAACCCGGCATCTCTCGATAACATAGAACAACTAATCACAAGCGTTGTGGCGGTTATACCAACTGGATATGATGTTCAGGTAGTTGATCGACCAACAGTTACACAAGTAGGCGCTAGTAACTTGCTAGTCGCGGACATACGCGTATCCACCTGGTATACGCAGACGGCATAAGGAGAAAACCCAATGGCAACAACAGTTATCACGGGTCGCGACCTAACTCTAACCATCGCTACTACAGCGTACGATGCTCAGACAACTAGCGTCACACTCGTAAACAGCCCAACGATCGATGTCTATCAGACACTCGATGGCAAGGCTTACAAGCACACAGACGATCAATGGACTCTTAATGTTGAGTTACTTGCCGACTGGGGTGCAGCATCATCACTATTCGAAGCAATGTGGACAGCAGCTGACACGAATCCAAACACAACTCTTGCAGTATCATTAACAGCAGTTACTGGCGCAGTCTTTGCTTGCAACGTACTACCAGTATTCCCAGCAATCGGTGGAGCAGCCCCTGGCGCTCAGACTGACTCTTGGACATTAACAGTTGTTGGAACACCAGCAGACACATTCAGTTAAAATCTAACAAACGGGAGCAAAGATGAAACTACCAATAACAATTACATATAACTCAGGCGACTCTGCTACTTATGTGGCACAGCCTCCAGAGTGGGCAAAGTGGGAACGCGAGACAAAAAAGATCGTAACTGATGCCGATGGCAAAATCGGAATGTGGGATCTTATGTTTTTGGCTTATCACGCTTACAAGCGCGAGAACGCTGGAAAACCAGTCAAGTCTTACGAAATCTGGTCTGAGACCGTTGCTGATGTAACAGTCGGAGACGATAACCCAAAAGCCACGAACCAGGAAGCATAAGGCGGATCCTCGTCAATCTAGCAATAGAGACGGGGATACCGATGCAATACTGGGATGATGCAGATGATTTAGTAACCGCAGTTGAGATTATAAAGGAGCGATCAAATGGCTGATGGACTCCTAAGTGGTGAACGAGCGCAGATCGTTTATGACAAAAAAGAACTTAGCCGGATCACTAGATCATTCAAAGGCATGTCCGATGAAGCTCTGGATGCTGCAAAGCGCGAATCATCTAACCTAGCGCAATTTGCTGGGGATCGAATCCGTCAAGCTGCTGTCTCTGCTCCTAATGCAAACGTCGCTCGCAGAATCGCAGACGGCGTAAGAATTAGTAAGTCATCTAAGATCGGTGAATTGTCATTTGGTTTTGCTGGTCAGAAGTTTAGTGGTGGAGCAACGACTCAATGGAACCCTGGCAAAGAAGGCGGTAACGGTCTTTTAGCAGGTGCTGAGTTTGGATCAAAGAACTTTAAGCAGTTTGCACCTCGTACACCTCGTTACGGTGTTAGAGGAAATGAAGGTTATTTTATCTACCCAACTTTGCGCCAGATCCAACCAGAATTGATTGCTAAGTGGGAAACAGCATTTGATCGAATCTTAAAGGAATGGGCTAAGTAATGGCACAAAGTAGAACCCTTAAACTATCGATCCTTGCTGATGTAGATAACTTAACAAAGAACCTGAAAACAGGTTCACAGGATGTAGATACTTTTGGCACTAAACTAGCCGACTTTGGAAAGAAGGCTGCTGCTGCCTTTGCTGTTGCTGCGGTCGCTGCTGCTGCGTTTGCAGTTAAGTTTGCCAAGGATGCCATTGTCGCCGGAGAAGCTGCTGCAACTGCCAACGCTCGAATCGAACAGATCAATAAATCAATGGGCTTGTTTGGCGATAGCGTCAATGTCGTTAGCCAACGCTTAATTAAGTACGCTGAGGAAACCGCTCGCGCTACTGGTATTGATACCAATTCAATCAAGGCTACACAAGCCAAACTTTTAACATTTAAGGAATTAGCGGCAACAGCCAATGAGGTCGGCGGTCAGTTTGATCGCGCTACAAAGGCAGCGATCGATCTTGCAAGTGCTGGCTTTGGCGCAGCTGAGACTAATGCTGTTCAACTAGGTAAGGCGCTCAATGATCCAATCAAGGGCTTAACAGCACTTGCCCGATCTGGTGTTACTTTTACAGAGCAAGAGAAAGAGCGCATCAAGACTCTTGTTCAATCTAACAAGATCGGTGAGGCTCAGGCTGAAATCCTAAAGGCTATTGAGACGCAGGTGGGCGGAACGGCTGAGGCTACTGCAAACGCAACTGAAAAGATGAAGGTTGGTTTCCAGCAGGTTAGCGAAAGAGTCGGAATTGCCCTTTTACCTATTGTTCAGAAGTTTACCAATTTCCTACTGGATAAATTATTTCCAACCTTTGAGAGGTATATTCTCCCTGTTGTTCAAAAACTCACAGCTGCGTTTTCTGAGAATAATGGTGGCTTAGGCGATCGAATTAACAAATTGGCTAACATTCTCAAATCGTTATTCTTGCCAATCTGGAATGGCTTGGTAAGTGCGTTTAACTCAGTAAAGGGCGCAGTCAAAGATAACCTCGAAGGCTTTATCCAATTAGGCACATACATAACAAAGTTCCTTGCACCGATCATCGGCACAGTCTTAGGCGGTGCTTTAAATATCGCAGGTAAGATCGCAAGCGGTGTCATCACCGTAGTCGGTGGAGTAGTCAAAGCAATCAATGCTGTAATCGGTACAGCCATCGATGGCATCAATTTACTTATTAAGGCTTACAACGCAATACCATTCTTGGGCAACATCCCAACAATTTCTAAGCCAAGTATAAGCGCTCCAAGTATTCCAAGCGCAAGCATGCCAAGCATTTCAACAAAACTGCCTACAATTTCAGCTGCAACTTCAGGCGGAACAAGCGCAAGCACAACTGGAGGATCCGGTGGTGGCGGAGGTGGAGTTTCAACAGCTGCTAAATCTGCTGTTTCAACAGCTGCTGTAATAGCTGCTGGCTCATTTGACGTGGCTGGTTTTAGAAAGGCTGAGGAGCGCGGAAACACTTACAACATCAACGTAACCGGAGCCTTGGACAAAGAAGGCGTAGCACGTCAGATCGTCGAGATCATCAATGACTCAGGCGCTCGCGGTACTGGTGGAGTTGGAGCGTTCCAGGCAGTATGAGCGAATGGACTCCTGAGTGGCAATTAACCATTAATGGCGGTGGTGATTACACAAACCTCACTCTTTCAAACCTGACCATTACTTCCGGGCGCCAGGACATCTACTCTCAGCCTTACGCTGGTTACTGCAATGTTGAGATTATCAACCTGGATCTATCTCCTATTGAGATCGACATCAACGACCAGATCAACATCAAGGTCAAAGACTCAACAGGCACCTATGTAAACGTCTTTGGTGGGTATGTCTCAGACATCGACGTAGAGGTCACTCAGGCCTCATCTACGGCCATTTCAGAGCGTATCCGTGTCATTGCCTTGGGTGCTTTGTCTAAACTGCCTAAAACCCTAACAGAAGGCGTTTTAAGCAAAGACTTTGATGGCGACCAGATTTACGCAATCCTGAGTGAAGCGCTGTTTGATACTTGGAATGAAGTACCAGCTGCTGAAACTTGGGCTGGATACGATCCAACAACAACATGGGAAAATGCTGAGAACTCTGGGCTTGGCGAGATCGATCAACCAGGTGATTACGAATTAACTTCTAGGTCATCAAGCACAACTGACATTTACAGCCTTGTATCCTCTTTGGCTACATCTGGACTCGGATACCTATATGAGGACTCACAGGGCAGAATCGGGTATGCGGACAGCACCCATCGGAGCCAATATTTAGCAGCTAACGGTTATGTTGATCTGACTGGTAATCATGCTTTGTCTCGCGGTATTAGAACTACAAAGCGCTCAGGCGATGTCCGCAATAACGTCACAATTACTTACAAGGCTAACGCTCAGGAATCTGCATCTGATGCTGAGTCTATTGGCATTTATGGACAACAGGCTTATGAGATTACGACCTCATTGGAGCATGGTTACGATGCGCTATCTCAGGCTGAGTTTTATTTGGCTTTACGTTCATTCCCAGAGGCTCAGTTCAAGTCAATTACATTTCCACTTTCAAG
>JAFMBH010000160.1 GCA_017858735.1 Bacteroidota bacterium | reverse complement strand
GGTTTCCACGATTTATCTATGAATTCGCGAATGGTTGTCTCTGGCCGAACCCGATGACTCCTGTATTTTTCATCCCAACAAGCAATAAACGCATCATGTAAGGTCATGGCAACTAAGTTATGAATTAGGGCCGTTTCTTCAATAGATCGCTTTTGTTCTTTACAGGCAATACCCGTTATGCCGATCCAATGTCCACCCGGGGATATTTTTTTAGTACCAAATTCAACATGACCAATCTGGGAAATATGATAGGGGTTACAGTCCCAGAAATTAGCTATGGCCTCTTTTTCTTTATCTTTGGAACGCACAATGTCATACACTTCCTTTAAAAGGAGATAAAAAGGCGCATTTTTATCCACATTAAAGGGAATAGGGGGTAGAGGTACAAATTGATTGGCCGAATCAAGGACTAAAGGCGAAATGGTATTCCAGTGCGGTTCAACCGGGGCCATGAATGCTGGTCCTGTAGGTTGCCAAAATCCTGAACCTCGCTTTGGAGTGTACCGTTTTAGATTGTTTAATTGAAGGAATCCATCTTTCATGGCCATTGAAACGACCTCGCCAACAATCTGGTCAATAACTTGTAAGATGGGCTTAGGCAGGGATTTTGATAAAGAATCAATTTCTGGTAAAAGAGTTCCCCCTGATGGCAGCAGCGCAGCAGCCGTTTTCCACATACCTAAAATAATCCCGTTTATTACCTCTTTTTCTTTGGTTAGGCCTCTAGGAAATGATGTTTTGGATTTACTTATTTTGCCGATAGTATGAAAATGGTCAGGACGCAAGGCAACAACTACCTCATAAGAGGAAAGGGTCGTATAGGCGTAATAACGTGACGCAGCAACAGGGGAAGTCACATCATTTACCATAATATCGGTAACTTTTTTTAGGGCGGAAACATATATATCTGCCTTATCTGGATTATTTGCGCTTGAATATGACAGGCAGCTAAGAAAAAGGAAAGGTAAATAAAGCCACTTCATATTGCTATTTAATTTGATGTTTTTAGAATTAACGGGGATTGGTTGTTAATGCCAATCAGAACTACTTGGGATTTATCTAATCTTTGAATCGATTTTAAACTTCTGACGGCTCCTTTTATACTTAAGCCCGATGTTAACTGTGGAAGGTAAGTGAAGGAAGCGTTTTTTCCTGAGCCTTTTAATAAAACCCCATAATTAGCGTCTGTTTTCCCAATTCTTATGCGGGTATATTCTACATTCCCGGCCAGTAAAATATCTAATGATCCATCCCCATCAAAGTCTTCCGTTAAAATGGCATGAACAGGAGAAAAGTTAGCTTCAGCAGGTAAACTTCTTGGAACGAATTGTCCATTTACATTTTCCAGCCAAATAGTTTCTAAGGTATTGACCTCTAATTTGGGACTTTTCGATAGCTGGTCAGGAGTAAATATATTTTGTATGGTCACATTTGCATAAGAATCATAAGTGACAAATTTTTTTCTAAGACCGACCATTTGATCTGTCATTTCGTCTCTGGTTGAAAAGGGATAGGAAATACCATCCATATAATAGCATAAGACAGGATCAATATAACCGTTTTTATCAAAATCGTCGTAATATAGCTCAATGGGTTCTTTTTCAGAAGCTTTGCATGGGGCATTCAATCCCCAATTGCCGGCAATCAGGTCTTTGTCTCCGTCTCCATCCAGGTCAGCTGCATGTAATATGTTCCACCATCCTTTTAACGGGCTGGATAACACCTCGTTTGAAATATCTTGACATTCTCCATTTTTAAAAGAAAAATATTGGATAGAGGTCCATTCACCGCAAACAACTAATTCTGACTGCCCGTCCATATCGATATCCAAAGCCAACGCATGGGTAATCATACCCAGTTGTTTACGCCACTTGATGGTGAAAGTTCCTTTTCCATTATTTTCTAACCATATACTTTCCGGGGCATAAGGGTATTTACCTTGTTCTACGCGTGCGCCAACAAATAAATCTACATCACCATCAAGGTCGACATCCAGGGGCACAACGACAGAGCCTGAAAATAATATATCGGGTAGGGATCCCGCAGGGGCGGCAAAAAACAGACCGCCCTGATTTAAATAGAGGCGATCCTTTAAAGGTAATCCTGAATCTGCATCTCCATAACCCCCTGATACAACGTAGAGATCGAGATCTTTATCTCCATCGGCATCAAAGAAAACAGCATAAGTGTCTTCGTAGCCCGCATCAGCTAATAAAGCAGGTTGATTTGTTGGAATGAACTGACCATTTTTCAACTGTAGAAAAATATTTCCAGCCTGCCTTTCTGGTCCACTAATATAAAAATCTTCCAAACCGTCACCATTTATATCCCCAACAGCCGTTTCCGGACCATGATAGGATATCATGTTGGGAATGAGTGGCTGTACTTTGAAATCATTAACCATCAATTCTTTATGTGTGTAATTCAGGGTGTCAGGAATGGCATTGAAAATAGAAGTTGTTTTGGCCAGATTCCCTTTTTGTGGTTGGGTGGTGATGGAATCAGTAAAAAAATAGGTTTTATTTATGAGTACATTTTCCTTCAGATAACTTATGTTTCCTGAAGGCCAGGTAACTTTTATAGAATCAATTTTATCTCCGGAAAGTCCAATATGAACGGGGCCTGAAATAGAAGACTGAAAGCCGTGGACTGGATTATTTTCGACGCTAAAGATGCCTTCCGGGGTATAAACTTTTACCTTGGCGCCTAACGCGCAGGTATTCTTACTCTTTGATGAAAGTTCAACGAGAATAAATCCTTTAGATTTATTTTGTTCAATGGTATTATTTTTATAAATGCCAGCTCCAGCATTCATTCTGTTGAAAATAAGATCCAGATCTCCGTCATTATCCACATCGGCATAAGCGGCACCGTGAGCATAATCGGCACCAGTTAAGCCCCAATCTACCGTACGATCTTTGAAGATAAACTCTCCCTCATTCTCAAATATAAAATTTTGGAGAGGTGTAGATTTGATAGATTGAAGTAAGCCAAACATTTTATCATCGGTATTACCTTGAAGATGTTTAAGACGTTCATTCGCATAGAATTTTATAAAATCGCGATTAATCATATCTCTGCCATAACCATTGGTCACGAAAAGGTCCTTTTTTCCATCATTATTGTAATCGGCAAAGAGCGCAGACCAGCTCCAATCTGTATTTGAAATGCCAGCTAATTGTCCGATTTCACTAAATGTACCATTGCCATTATTTAAATGAAGCATATTTCGCATCAGTTGATGATGGAATCCATTATCAACGGTGTTGTTATAAACTTCAAAATTATCGGGCGCATAGAGTAGTTTTTGTCTTTTATTGTCTTTTGGAAGCATATCAAGAGTGAAAATATCTTGCCAGCCATCATTATTGATATCTGCAATATCGAGCCCCATCGAAAAATTAGAAATATGGGGGATTTGCTCTTTTAGAACTTCTCTGAAAGTCCCATTTTGGTTGTTTAGGTAGAGATAATCCTCTTCCACATAATCATTCGAAACATAGATATCCTGCCAGCCGTCCCCATCAATATCAGAAACATTAAGACCTAGTCCATATCCTAATGGATTCGATTTAATACCAGCTTGTTGGGTAATATTATGAAAAATGCCATTGCGATTTTCATAAAGCCGATCGCCGGCATCGGGATCTATCTGATTTTTCAAAAAAGCGGCATCAAAATTTCGAAATTGCTTAATGTTATGATTTAGAATATAGGCATCGAGGTCACCATCCTTATCCATATCAAAAAAGGCCGCCATAGTGGTGTGTCCGGCGTCAGCCAGTCCCACTTCAACGGCCATTTCAGTGAAGGTCAAGTCCTTATTGTTGATGTATAAAAGATTTTTTCTTTTTTCAGGTGGTAAATTGCCAGACTGACAAAGATAAATATCGAGCCAGCCATCCCCATTGACATCTGCTACAGATACCCCGGTGGCCCAACCTGCATTGGGAAGAATACCCGCTTTCTTTGTTATGTCTTCAAATTGGAAATTACCTTTATTCAGATATAATTTATGTTGGCTGATATTGGAGCTGAAAAAAATATCGATAAGCCCATCCTTATTAAAATCACCGACGCCAACTCCTCCGCCATTATAGAAGTATTCGTAAGTAATAATATTAAGCGCTGGTGTTTCAGGAAGGGTATTTTCGAAAGTTATGCCTGTTGAAGAAGAAGGCATTGCCTGAAATAAAGATTGGGCATTTATCTCCTGGTTCATCAAAAATGAAAAACCCAAAGAAAGCAAAAGGGATAAAAATATTGAAAATCGTTTCATAGATTGGCTAGACTTGATTATCAAAATCTAAAAATAGAACTTTTTAATGAACCCTGCCTCATATTTTAATAGGTATATTAGGTAAATGTTATCGCAAGGCACAAATGGCACAATGAAAACATTTGTTCCGCCAGGCACAAAATAGTACAATGAAAGCATTTATCATCGCAAGGCATAAAAGGGTATAATAAAAACATTTATTATCGCAAGGCACAAATGGCCATAGACATGTGACCCCTCCGGGGTCAGGACAAAAATAAACCGACCCCGGAGGGGTCGCATGTTTTCTAGCATTTTAGGCCGCAAGGCGCACCATGGCACAATGAAAACATTTGTTCCGCAAGGCGCACCATGGCACAATGAAAACATTTGTTCCGCCAGGCACAAAATGGCAATAAATAAACCGACCCCAGAGGGGTCGCATGTTT